>JBCBYJ010000085.1:0-7587 GCA_039815905.1 Pseudomonadota bacterium
GTGGCTGGAGGCCGCGATGCAACGTGACGATGTCTTGGTTTTCTTGATGCAAAAAGGCTTGCCTTTGGTTGATCCGAGCGGGCAAAACTTGGTCTGGCTCGGCCCCGAAGTGGCCCGGATCGCCCCCCAGGAAGAGCGCGTCTTTTTAGGCTTAGACAAAGCGGGCGCGCCGATTTTTGCGATCAATATGGCGGCAAGCTTCAAGCTCGAGGGCTCGCTGCTTGCCGGGTCGGGCGAGTTTACCGATATGCGCGCAGCCGCGACTGGGTTGAACGCGATGCAGGGCAATCTCGCCGCCACCGCGCGCAGCATCCTTGAATGGCATCGCAGCCATCAGTTCTGCTCCAAATGCGGCCATGAAAGCGCGCCGGCCGAAGCGGGATGGAAACGCATTTGCCCGTCTTGCGGCGCCGAGCATTTCCCGCGCACAGATCCGGTGGCGATCATGCTGGCGGTGAAAGATGATAAATGTCTGGTCGGACGCCAATCGACCTGGCCAGCAGGCTTTTGGTCTGCATTGGCGGGCTTCGTTGAGCCAGGAGAGACCGTCGAACAAGCCGCCGCGCGCGAGCTCGAAGAAGAAGCTGGGATCATCGCAGACCCCGCCAAAGCCGAATATTTGTTCTGTCAGCCCTGGCCGTTCCCGTCATCGCTCATGGTTGGCATTATTCTAGAGGCGGAAACCACTGAAATCTCTGTCGAACAGGATGAATTGGAAGCGGCGAAGTGGATCAGCCGCGAGGAAGCGCGCCAAGTCCTTGCTGGCACGCATCCGGACATTTATGCGCCGCCGCCAATGGCCGTCGCGCACCATATCTTAAAGACCTGGGCCGAGCGCGATTAATCGCGACCGACAGAGCTTGGACAGATCGCGCGGCGCTTAGCCCGCCCAGACGTCCAATACATAACGCCCTGAAGCAGCGAATTCGCTCATCCAGGCTTCGGCCTCTACGAAACTGAGGTCTTTGCGCTCGGCATAGAGCTTGGTCAGCGTGCGGCGGACATCTGGCTCCATACTGGCGCCATCACCACAAACATAGATCACCGCACCGCGCTCTATTAGGTCCCAGACTTTATCGGCTTGCTGCCGCAAGACGTCTTGGACATAAACGCGCTCGGCCTGGGCGCGAGAGAAAGCCGTGAACAGCTCGATCACGCCCTCTTGCACGGCGGCGTTCAGCTCACTTTCATAAAGGAAGTCTTGATCAGGATAGCGACATCCGAAGAATAATAGCGCCTCCCCGAGCCCCACACCCGCCGCCTTTTGTACCTGTCGCGCTTGGGTGAAGCCTCGAAACGGCGCCAGACCGGTCCCAGGTCCAATCATGATCAAGGGGACAGACGGATCTTCTGGCAATCGGAACGGCGAGCTTGGGGGCTGCACCACCGCTTGCACAATATCGCCTGGCGCGCAGGAGGCGAGATAAGACGAGCAAACCCCGCGATACGTCCCGCGCCCCGATCGCGCCGGGCCTTCCACTCGGCCGACAGTGATTGAACACCGATCGGGCGTCGCCGCCATCGATGATGAGATCGAGTAATAGCGCGGGGTTAGCCACGGGATCAGTTCTAGGAACACCCCAAACGGCACCTCGCAGGCCGGAAACTCCTCTAACAAGTCCAGGACCGATTTGCGTTTGGCTTGCACGTCGCGGCGATAGAGATCAACGCCATCGGTCTCGGCTGCGGCGAGTGCGCTAAGCTTGCCTTTGCTATCTGGGCACTGCGTATGAGCGACAAGGGTCTGGATATCTTTACGGGTCGCCACCGCTTGTAGCTCGCCATAGCGCTCGGCCAAGCGACGTACCGAAAACGTGCTGCCGCTTGGAAACGGGCCGCGCATCTGGCTGCGGGATTCGATCCGGATATAAGCGTCCGCGTCGATGCCAATCCGCTTCAGAGCGCGTTCGACAAGCTCTGGTGGATTGACCGGCACGACGCATAGATGATCGCCTGGCTCATACGAGACGCCATCCGGCAGCGCTATTTCGATATGACGGGTCGAGCGAGCTTCGTCGCGGCCCGCTATCGGCACCTGTAATTCGCGATTTTCGAGCACGCGCATATCCACCGCGCCCGCCATGTTCGCGACCGGATTAGCAGTTACGCTTTCGGCGATTTCGATTTTATAGAGCGGTTCAGCGGCAATCGGGCTGGTGAAATCGACGCCAATCTCTAAGGCCTCACCGAGGGTTGGCCACAGGCGCTCTAACCAGGCCTGGAATTGACCATCAAGATCATCGCGCGCGTCGCCCTCGCCGCGTTCAGCGATCCGGATCGCCCCCAGCGCGTGTAGGCGCTCATCAAGCGTTCGCGGCACCGTCTGGAAGGTCGCGGCCCAATCGCGGCTGCCGCAGCCAAACACTATATAAGACACCCCCTCCACGTCAGACCGGTCAGCGGTGTCTAACCACGACATGAATTTCGCAGCATTATTGGGCGGCGCGCCATTATAAGACGCGCTCAAAAGAATGACCGCGCCGGTTTTGGGCAAGCGCCCAGCATAGTCATCAAGCGCCGCCATCGTGACATCAAAGCCATTAAACTCAGCGCTCTGAGCAATCTCCCGCGCTAAGCCCTCCGTGGTGCCGAGATTGGAGCCATACAGCACACAGATCGGCGTATCATGCTTGGGACGCTTGGCTTTCGGTGCAGCAATGTCAGCCTCATCCTCGCTGGTTGCGGATGGGCCAGTGCCACGAATAATGTCTTCGCGGACTTTAACTTTAATGCGAAAATCGTCGGGCTTCAGCGACAGCGTTTCTTTGATTTTCAGCTGATAATCTGTGTGGTCGTAAATATGGAAGCGCTGCAATAACATGCCCATGACCATTACCGCTTCCTGCATCGCGAATTGCCGCCCGATGCAAGCGCGCTGGCCATTTCCGAACGGCTTATAGCCCGCCGGATGGCGGTTGGCTTCCGCGTCGCCCATGAAGTTCTCTGGGTTAAACTGCTCGGGATCATCGCCCCAAACGGTGGGGTCGCGGTGCAAGCCAAGCCCCAGCACGCTAATGAACGTGCCTTTGGGCAAAGGATATTTTCCGCCAATCACCTCATCCTCGAACGGCGAAACGCTAAAGGCTGGCGCCGTCGGCCACAGGCGGAGCGCCTCTAACAAGATGGCGCGGATGTAATTTAACTGGCTGATCTGGGCCATACTGGGCGGCACAGACACGTCTCGCCCGAGCACGTCATCGGCTTCTTGATAGGCGCGCTTCAGGACGTCTGGATTTTTCAACAAATAAAAGAGCGCAAAGGACAACATGCCGGATGTGGTTTCATGACCGGCAATCAGGAAGGTGTTGATCTGATAGCGAATATTCTCATCTGACAGACCTTCGCCGGTCACCGGGTCTGTCCCAGCCAGCATGAAATTTAACAGATCATTCTGGTCACCACCGGTCTTGCGCCGCTCGCGGATAATCTCATCGACCAGCTGATTCATGTACGCGACATCGGTTTCCAGTTGCGACAAGCGGCCGCGAAGAAATACATTTTCGAGCGGCAAACCGCGCTGCAACATAGCGATTTCGAGCGTCCGGGTCAGCGCATCAATAAACGGGTGGAAATCATCCCGATAAAACGAATTGAACCGATAATCGAAGCCACAAACGCCAATCGTATCCAGCGTCAGCCCGATCATATCACGGGGCACGTCCACCTCTTCATCCGAATTGAGGCGCTCCCATTTCAACATTAATTGCTCGGCAGTATCCACCATCATTGGCAAATAGGAATGCATCGATTTCTGACTGAATGTCGGCATCAGGATATTGTGCGCTTTGCCCCAATTCGGCGCTTTGGTGTCGCCGGTAAACAAGCCGTCACCGCCAATCACACGCAGACGTCTCAGCGGCCCGCGAACACTTTTATCGAAGCGTTTTTCGTCGCACAGCTCTGCAACCAGATCCGCCCCCGTGACGAACACGATGGGAGTTCCCATCATGTCCAGCCAAAAGATCGGACCTTGTTCGTCGCTAAGCGCCTTTAAGCTCTGCAACGGGGCGCCAGCATCGACCGACAAGACATTGCCAAGAAAGGGTTTGCCAGGTGGCTTTGGTATCGGCGCGAGCTTGTTTGAGTCCGCCATGAGGGCTCCCCTGAACACTAGGACCAGCTTTCTGGATACCCCTGCCCTTCAATTTTACAAGCAAAACAACCGCCAAGCGAGACACGTGCGCGAGCGATATCCGCGCACGCCTCAAAACAAACCCCTCGACCACAAGGCAGTCGAGGGGGCTTTATAAGATCTATCTATGTGGCGGCGCGCTTAGCGAAGCTCACCAAATTTGAACACACCGACAATCGCGATCACATTGATGCCGCCGTCAAATTGGTCGTCATCTGCTTCGATCCGCGTATAATCGCCGCGCAGGCCAAACGAGTCCGTGAACATGAACTCGCCGCCAATTCCAAACGCAAAGCCGTCAATCTCAGCGTCGGTTGAAACGCCGCTATTCGACACTTGAAGCTCGCCGGTCGTATAGCCGACCCGACCGAGCACATCGACTCGCGACAAAACCGGATAGCGGCCGACAAAGAAGCCTGAAAACTGATTCTCGACCTCAATTTGAGCCCCTTCAGGGCTATCGAGATCTTCTGCGCCCAATCCGAATGCGGCTTCGAATTCGGCACCCATGATTTCATTAAAGTTCAAGCCGCCGCGCATATTCAGCGCATTGATCGTGGCTTCATCCGTATCAAAGACGGAGACCCCGCCATTTACGTAAAGTTCTGAATCCGCCACAGCCACTGGGGCCAAAGCGAGGCTTGCAAGAATAGCGGTGAACGCAGTTTTTTTCATCGGTTTGCTCCTGTTGCGCCGCGAATAATGGCGCGAACAGGTTTCAAACAGGTTTCGAAAGCGGTGTGTGTGAAGTCTTAGACAGAAAATTGTCTCGCCCGGGCTTTGTGTTTATCCGGTCACAGCTCGTGGAGGTGTCCGACCAGAAAAACCCCGCATGGGAGGGGATCCATGCGGGGTTGAATTAGCCGACCAAGTTTTGGTCGGGGCGCGATGCAGAGGGAGAAGGCCCCTAGTCTTGCAAAACGGTCGGCCAATTGGCGTCGGCACTGGTAATGAAACCGGTCCGATCTTTGTCCCATTTTTTCTGAATGCCTTTATTGTAATTGAGATAGAGCTTGCCATCGACAATTGCCCAGCGCCGAGCGTCACCCTTGGCGGTTTGGTCTTGGGCCACGGCCCAGGCGCAATAGCCGCCATATTGCGGAGCATATTTAGCCGGATCCGCTAAGAACAGGGTCAGGTTCTCTTGGCTGGCAAATTGGAACTCAGCCCCCTGATAGGATGTGGTAAAGTCTGAACGGCCTTTGGTCGGGGCGCCGTCTGTGAAATAGGCAACAGTGTCATAGCCCTGCAGCGCAACGTTTGAGAAGCGGCCCGTATAGATCTCATCCTTATCGGCATAAGCGGCGGGCGTAAGAACGGCCATCGGACCGACAGCGATGAGAGCAGCAGCGAGGATTGAACGGATTTTCATGGTTTTGATCTTTCAAAAACACTATTCGTAGGGATAGCGGCGGGATTATGAATGGGACGGGAATAAAACGGCGCGGAGGCCTTTAAAAATCGCCAGCAATTCATGGCGACGCAAATAAGCGAGCCCAGCGGATGTGAACCAGACCACGACCGCCATAAAGAACAGGCCGCCGCCATCATTGTTTGGGTCAATCCCCAACGGCGTCCATAAGTGGAAATTGACCGCACCGTTCATCACGGCAAATGCGATCAAAGCGCCGATCGCTTGCAAGCGACGAAGCGCCGGATGAATGCCAATCAGCAACAGGGTCGCGGCGACCAGTTCAGCGGTTCCGATAACATATTGGCTGAACAGGCCGGTCTGCGCGAACAGGCCATCCGCGCCAAGACTTGCGGCCCAATCATTCAGCTTGCCAAAGATGGTTTGCGTTTCAGGGGCATTGGTGAATTTGAAGCGTAAGCTGTCGAGGAAAACCAAAGACGCGATGCCAGCAATGGCATGCGGAGCATAGGTTTTGAATTTGCTGAAGAGACCCGCGTTTTGAGTCTGCGGGGTGAGTGTGTTGGTCATGGTCGTCATTGCGCCCTCCTTTGCGTGTGCCCCTCACTTACGCCCCGCTGAGATCACTTGCGAACCACGTCTATGTGAGCCTCAGTCACGTCGGTGTGAACCATTTGTGAGCCGGCGAGCTTGGCCCAGACAAAAGGGCTGCAGATCACTCTGCAGCCCTTTTATTTTAGGGGTTTAAAGCGTTTAAGCCGGTTAAGCGGCGACCGTTTCGCGCTTCGATTTTGGCGTCCAAGCATGTTTCTGGAAGGCCTCATTGACCGGCGTTTCCGCGACATGATTGGTATAGTTTGAAATGACTTTCAGAGCGACGCCAAGGATCACCGCGAGCACGGCTGCGCGATCATAACCCGCGGCCAAGAACGCATCGACATCCGTGTCGGAAACAAAGCCCCGATCAATCACGGTTTTCTTGGTGAAGACGCGCAAGGCTTCCAGCTTCGGATCGTCAATCGCCCGGTCCTCACGGACGGCGCCGATGACGTCTAGATCGAGGCCTGCACTTTCCGAAATGGTGGTGTGTGCGGCGACGCAGAAATGGCATTCATTCTCGACACTGGCCGTGATCGTCACGACTTGCTGTTCGAGCGCGCTCAGGCCGGTTTTGCCGAACTGGTCAGAGAGCTGCGTATAAGCCTGCAGCACGGCTGGGTTTTCAGCCAGCACCGCAAAAAGAGAGGGTACGAAACCCATTTTCTTTTCGACGCCAGTGATAAAGTCACGCGCGCCATCGGGTGCCGTGCCTGAATTGTGCAAAGTAAAATCTGCCATGATTGGCTCCTATTGGGTTCAAGGGTCGGCGGGCTCTGGTTTGCCGTCGATGACACTTAAATGATGCAACCTCCCCTTTTTCGGAACCGGGTGAGCTTCCATATGGATCATGCAATTTTCGCATAGGAGCTGATGGGCATGGATCGAATTGATGCGATGAGACTGTTTTTGCGGGTCGCTGACGCGGGCAGTTTCTCTCGAGCCGCCGCGGACCTTTCAATAGGACAGCCGACCGTCTCGCGGCGGATCCAAGACCTGGAGCATCAAATCGGTGCGGAGCTGTTTCATCGCACCACACGCGCCCTGTCCCTGACCGAGGCGGGTCAGCGCTTCTATGGCCGCGCGCAAGACATTCTTTCAGAATTCGACGATGCTGAAGCTGAAGCGCGCGGGCTCGATCAAGAGCCAGTTGGCATGTTGCGGGTCAGCGCGCCGCACTCTTTGGCGCAGATTGTGATCACCCCAACGATTGCGCCCTTCCTCGACAAGTATCCGCATATCCGCATGGATTTAATGACCGATGACACGTATACGGACTTGGTGACGGAAGGCGTCGACCTGGCCTTTCGATTGGGCGAGCTGACCGATAGCGCGCTAATGGCAAAGCGCCTGCTGATGGCGTATCGCGGCATCTGGGCCTCGCCCGATTATGTCGCCAAGCACGGCGCGCCGACCGATCCTGAGAGCTTAAAAACCCATCAAGGCCTGGTCTTCCGGCAATCCTTGCAGGGCCAACAATGGACCC
>JBCBYJ010000086.1:0-7528 GCA_039815905.1 Pseudomonadota bacterium
AAGTGACGGCAGGCGACGTCCCGGTTTTTATGTCGCCAGACTATCAAGCGATCTGGGACAATATCCAAGCGACGTTTCCAAACAGCCGGTTTGGTATCTCGGACCGCTCTTATGATGAAAGCACACTGATCGTCTCAATTGAATATCCGAACAATCCGCCGCGTTATTATGTGACACAAGTCGGCTCTGGCGAATATCGTGAGCTTGGCGCTGAGTACCCTGATCTCGGTCCGCACAATCTTGGCAGCATGCACCGCACGGTGTTCGAGGCCCGTGATGGTTTGCCCATTGAAGCCTTCATTACATTGCCCGCTGGCATGGCGGATCGTCCAGATGCGCCAATCCCATTCCTGATGATGCCACATGGTGGCCCCGCGGCTCGCGACTATGTCCAATATGACCCGCTGTCCCAGCTTTTGGCCTCACGCGGCTATGGTGTGTTGCAAATGAACTTTCGCGGCTCGGATGGGTATGGCCGCCAGTTTGAAGCCGCCGGAGAAGGCGAGTGGGGCCGGGCGATGCAAGATGATATTGCCGATGGCGCCTTCTGGTTGATCGAGAATGGCTATGCCGACCCCGACAAGATTTGCATCTTTGGGTGGAGCTATGGTGGATACGCAGCGCTGATGGGTGCGGCGCGGCCGCAAGACCCCTATATCTGCGCCGCCAGCGTCGCCGGCGTGACCGATTTACAAGAGATTGTCCGAACCAACCGATCCGACATTATGGCGCGGCGGATTGGCGATGCTTGGCGCGACCGCGACGAGCTACGCGCCCATTCCCCAATCTATTTGGCCGATCAGATGGAGATCCCGATCTTTTTGGCGCATGGCCAGGCCGATACGATCGTGCATGTCCAACATGGGATTAAGATGCTGCAAGCCCTCAGCAAAGCCGGAAAAGAGGTCGATGAAGTGGCCTTTGCGCTGGGCGATCATAGCCTGTCGCATTCTGCTTATCGACAAAGACTCTTTGTCCGCTTGGTCGCGTTCTTGGATGAGCATTTGTCACAAGACGAGTGAGGCCCCGCCTTCACGGGGTTGGGAAGCCAGGCTTAGACAGCGGCGAGACTCAGGGTAGGGTTGAGAAATGTCTACCCTTCCCCTCGATACGATTTTCGATCAAATGCCCCAAGCTTCTATGGTTTTGGATGAGAACCTCAACTTTTTGGCCGCAAATCAAGCCTATTGCCGCGCGGTTCAGCGTCAGAAAGATCAACTGATCGGCCGGAACATTTTCGACGTCTTCCCCGACACGCCAGAGCGGGTTGCAATCGTCCGCGCTGTGTTTCAGCGGGCCCTCGACGGAGAGGTGACGCATGTTGAAACACAGCCCTATAAATTGCTCGCCGCAGACGGCACCTACGAGGATCGTATCTGGGATATTGAACAATTTCCGCTGGCCTCCAAAGACGGCGATTCGACGTACATGATCCAATATTGCGAGGACGTGACAGAGCGAGAAGCCTTGCGGGTCCAGCGCGATTTGGTCACCGCAGAGCTTAATCACCGGGTCCGAAACACGCTCGCTGTGGTGCAATCTGTGGCTGAACAGACCGGCCTGACCTCGGCAGATATTGAAAGTTTTCTGACAAGCTTTTCCGGCCGTCTGGCAGCGATCAGCCGTAATTTTGCCGCGCTCACGCAGGCGCATTGGCACGGCCTTAAATATGAGCACATTTTGCAAACGGAATTAGAGCCATATATGGGCCCGCATCTGGATCGAATCAGCCTGCACGGCCCGCCTCTGACCCTCACCGTCCGGGCAAGCAAATTCACCTCCATGCTCTTGCATGAACTCATCACGAACGCGTCCAAATATGGCTTTCTGACCGCGGCGACGGGGCGCCTGAATTGCCGGTGGTGGCTCGAAGACGACCTGCTTTATTCAGAATGGCATGAGACGGGGCTAGAAAACATCACGCCACCCGAGACCGTCGGCTTTGGCTTCCAATTGTTTGATATGATGGAAAACATCAATGTGAATTATGAATTCCTGCCGACCGGATTAAAGCTCTGCTTTACCGTTCCGATTAAGCTCAGCGTCGCAGCCGATGAGGACGAGACCGAGGCGGCTTAATCTTCGTCTTGCGCGCCGGCGAGATGCTCTGCCTCGCGCAGCGCATCAATCAGGCGCTGCAAGCGATCTGGCACCCGCTCATTCTTGATGTCTTCATATTTCTCTTGCAGCGCTTGTTTGAGCGCCTCTAGTCGCTCAGCGGCGTCGGCGTCGACTGTCTCGTCTGTCTCGACTGAAGACTCAGTGCGGTCGGCCTGTTTATGCAGGCTTGATTTTCCCCGTATCGGTGTCAAGTGTCCGCCCCGCCCTATTATTTTATTTTGGCTGACCCGCAGACTTAGAAATTCCGACTAAAGGTCAACCAATTTGTGCAGTTAGGGTTAATCGAGGAGACGGGACATGTGGGCTGCGGATCGCATTGAAAAGCTTGTGCCATATCTTCGGCGCTATGCGCGCGCGTCGATCGGGGACACACATTCAGGCGATGCCAGCGTTGAGCGCGTGCTAAAACAGATCTTGGTCAGAGCGCTCGATAATGAATTGGAGGAAGACCAGGTCACCCGCGAAGCGGTCTTTACGCTGCTTGAGCAAGACCTAGAGCAAATCGTTCCAGGCCGCGCCACCAAAGCCCGCCGGGCTTTATTACTCCTCGTGGTCGAGGGGTTTCCGGACCATATCGTCCGGCGCATCCTGGGGGTCGACGCCGAGGATTTGGCGAAGCTGATTGAACTGGCAGAGCAGAGTTTTGCAGCTTCGACGGCAACGTCAATGCTGATCATTGAAGACGAGCCGTTAATTTCTGCGCAGTTGAAACGCTTGAGCGAACGGCTCGGTCATCAAGTCATTGGCGTGGCCTCAACCGCCGAGCGCGCTGTCGAATTGCAGGCCGAACGCGCGCCGGACATTGTGCTTTGCGACATTCATCTCGCCGATGGCTCGCTCGGGACCGATGCCATTTCGGCGATGAAGCTACCGGATAGTATCCCGGTTGTATTCATCACCGCCTATCCCGAAAACTATCTCTCAAGCCTCAATCAGGGGCCGTCTTATTTGATCACCAAGCCATTCGATCCGGAATATGTAAAAGCCGTGATCGGGCACGCTTTGCTGAACGTGCAGGACGGGCGGCGGCCAGCGTGACCCGAAGCCACGGCCCCAACCGCTTAGGCTTGCTGCTTCTTCTTTTTACCTCTGATGCGCGGCCAGATCAGCTTCAGCCAGATCCACAAGAACAGACCGATCAACAAGACCCATGGCAGGCCGACCGCGAAAGCGGTAATGACCGCCGCAATGGCGCTTGAGAGATTGTAGAAGAAATCTCCAAACGCTGCGCCAAGCGGGTTCTCGCGCGAGCCGCTAAAGGCGGGAACCTTGGTCTGATAGTTGACGTCCAAAGACGACATGGAGACGCGCAAGCGCAGGGTTTTCAATTGCGCTTCAACGCTTTCAATCTCGCCCGTGACGCGCGCCAGCTCGCGTTCGATTTGCAGCAATTCGCCAAGCTTACCATCGCGGCGCTCAAGCAGGCTGAGCAATCGGCCTTGCAACGTTTTTTGCGCGTCGAGACGGGCGCCCGTGTCAATGATTTGGCGGGTCAGATCCTCGGCGCGGGTTGAGCGTTGCGTGATTACACCGCCGGCTTGTTCGGTCTCTTCGTCAACCCCCCCCAGAAATGTCTCGATCCAGTCCGGGGCCGCGCGCAAAGAGAGATTGCCCGAGGCATAATCTTCTTCTTGGCTATAGACATTGGAATTGATGACAATGCAGACCTGTGTGCCGGCGGCCTGGCAGGCCGCCGTGTGCGCCGCCATCATTGGCTCGACACCGCCTTTTGGGAATGTGAGACCGAGATTGTGGCTATAGGCAATGTATTGTTCGGCATTTGGATCACCGACAGTGTCGGCAGGCGTCGGCGCGCCGCTTGGGCCTTTCGATCTGAAACCCTTCAGGCTGGCATTGCCGCTATAGGATTCGTCAGCGGCTACGGCTTCCATTGCGGGCTCGATCATCCCAGGCTCATAATCGGTCCCGCCGCTGCCGCCGCCACAAGCGGTCAGTGTGAGTGCGGCCACGCCGAGCATTAGTTGTCTCAAAGACATGTTTGCCTCCATTTTGACGTTCGGTGTGAGCGCCAAAGACGGCAAAATAAGGACTTAAATCAAGGCGGTCTGCCCTAAGTCTGGCCCTAAACGTCTTTGGGAGGCTTCAGGCGGCGCTTGGTGACATGGCTGTCGACTTTATCGCCTGTCTGTTTTTCGCCGCGCATATAATGGCGCTGCCAGCCCGCTTCGACGGCGTCTTTGTCGCCTGAGCCCAGTCGCTCATTAAACTTACCACGGCTTTCGGCCCAGCCGTGAAACTCTTTTTCGAGCTGAGGATTGGTGCTGAGCAGTTTTCGCTCCGGCTCAATCTGTTCGAGCTTGCCATGCTCGATCGGGACGATGAAGCAAAACGGGTCGCCTTTTTTGAAGATCACTTCGCCGGGGCGGGTCATTTGCCAATTCATCGTAAAAGGAAAGGGCAGCCAGTCCGTTTCGACCAAGCCGGTCAGCGGCGCGATGCCATCTTTGAAAAAATTCGGCGCGCCCATGGTCATCAGTCCCCAACCTGGCGGCGTGCGGAACAGATGGCCGGTATGAAATGTGACAATCCCGCGCTGGAAATGGCTGTCCGCGAAAGACGCAATGGCGCGTGGGTCGCCGCGGGTTTTGAAGTCAATGTCTTGCTTGCCGGGACCGCCATTCCAAATGATTTTCAGATCCATCGGGCAAAGGATTTCCCAACCGGTCGAATTGGCCATGGACAAAGGCAGACAGCGATATGGCTGGCGGTCTGGAAACGCGTCCATCCAATCGCGATTGCTGCGGCCTGGAACAATTTCAGGGGCGACATCGTAAATCTTATAGCATTCCAGCTGCATGCCTCTTCCTTCTCTGAGGCCAACGTTTCGGCCATATCCGGGGCTTGACCCGTTGAGGATTTCCTGCCCCAAGGCCGAGATGCCTGCAAGCCCAGCTGATCTATTTACCTATCTCGACACACTCGGCTTGGCGCATTCCACAGTCGAGCATGCCGCCACGTTTACGGTTGAAGAAGGGCGGCATTTGAAAGCCTCGATGCCGGGGGGCCACACCAAGAACCTGTTCATGAAAGACAAAGATGGCACAATCGTTCTGATTTCCGCCTGGAGCGAGAGCCAGCTCAAGCTCAATCAATTGCACAAATTCATCGGCACCCGCCGGCTGTCTTTTGCGAGCGCCGAGCTGATGCTGGACTGCCTCGGCGTGGCGCCAGGCTCAGTCACCGCTTTTGCCTTAATGAATGATACAGATCAGCGCGTTCGATTTATCGCAGACGCCGCTTTAATGGGCTTTGACACGGTTAATTTTCACCCCCTGGTGAACACCGCAACCACGGCGATCAGCCAGGCTGACTTTCGTCGCTTTGTGGCGGCGACGGGGCACGCTCTGACGGAAGTGGACTTTTCGAGTCTGTGAGCGGTGAGTCTGTGAGCGGCGAGTCTGTGAGCGGCGAGTCGCTGAGCGAGAGCGCCGACAAAGCGGCCGCTCGGACCTCGACGCGCTCCTCATCGAGCAGGGGAATAAGACCCTTTTCAATGAGATAGCCATCCGGGCCCCAGGCGTCTTCTTGGGTAAACTCTTCAATGAACTCAACCAGACCTGGCACGATCACGACGTGTTCGCGTTTGACATACATATACATGCTGCGGGAGACGCCATAATCGCGACTGACGATCGTTTCAAAAGTCGGTGCGATATCGGAGATGCGGGCGGCTTTTACCCGGTCGAGATTCTGTTCCAAGAAAGAATAACCAAGCACCCCGACAGCATCTTCATTGCGCAACAGCGTATTGATGATCGAGCTATCATTCTCGCCGCTATCGATCCATGCGCCATCATTGCGGATCTCGTGCGCGACTTGACGAAACCGAATGGGGTCGGAGTCTTTCAGCGCTTGCAGCTCTGGCAAGGTCACGGCCCCGCCTTCCATGGCGATCTCGGCAAACGCGTCGCGGGTCCCCGATGTGGGCGGCGGACCCGAGACCAGAATGCGCATGTTTGGCAGGCTTGGATCGACATCGCTCCACAGCTGATGCGGATTGGCGACAAAGCCGCCGGTCGCATCTGGAATATTTGCGGCGAGCGCTAAAAAGATCTGCTGTTTGGTCAGGTTAAGATCGCTGCCCGCTTTGCCATTGGCGAGCACGATGCCGTCATAGCCAATCTTGATCTCGACCGGATCGCCAATCCCGGCTTCGGCACATAGCGCCTGCTCGGCGTCTTTGATTTTGCGCGACGCGTTGACAATTGACGGCTCGCTTAACCCAACGGCGCGGCAGAAGGTCTTAAACCCGCCGCCCGTGCCCGTGGTTTCGACAATCGGCGCCGGAAAATCAGAAATCGCTCCAAACTGCTCGGCCGCTGTGGTCGAAAAAGGCGCAACCGTTGACGAGCCGACAATCCGAACCTTTTGCGGCACGCCAATCGAATAGGCGGCCAGTAAATCGCCTTTATCCTCGATCTTAGACAGATCGGTTTTCGCCCCGCAGGCGGTGAGCAGCAACGCTCCGACGATGCGTCCAAAGATTCGCACAAAAACCCTCATGTCCTATACCGAAACCCCTCTTTAATTGGCGATTGTGACAAGCCTATACACGCGGCGGCATCGGTCTGCACAGGACTGCACGGGTGGCAAACACTCAGACGCGGACGGTTTGAAGCGATGCGAAGCCAAATCGCCGACACACTTCAATCAGCCGCGATTTGTCCTCGGGCGCCTCGGTCAGCCAAACCTGTCCACCCGCTTGCGGTGCTTGTGTCTGCGCCGGCAGGACCCGCAAGGTCTGGCGCGCAATCGCTTCGCCGCTATCGATAAAGCTAACCGGATGCGGCACCGTTGCCGCAAGCTCCCCACGGATCAGCGGAAAATGCGTACAGGCGAGCACAATCGTATCGATCTGATCGCCGCCATCTGCGGCAAAAAGCGGCGCTTGTGCGGCCCGGAATGCCTCCAGCGCCACCGCGGCCCCTGAGGCGATCTGTTCCGCCATATGCACCAGCTCAACCGAGCCGTGCAGGATGACCCGCACTTGGCTGGCAAAGTCCTCGATCAATTGCGCGGTATAGGCGCGCCGCACAGTGCCGGGTGTGGCGAGCAGGCCAATCGTTCCCGTGCGGGTCAGCTTCGCCGCGGGTTTAATCGCCGGCACTGTGCCGACCACGGGTATGTGTAAGACAGCCCGCACTTCGTCCAAAGCCAACGTGCTGGCTGTGTTACAGGCAATCACAAAGACATCGGGTTTTGCGTCTGCGCACAGCGCCTTGGCGACCCCTGGCAACCGATCACGCAGCGCCTGATCTGACTTCTCGCCATAAGGAAAAAAGCCGCTATCCGCGGCATAGTCGATCGCCAGGTGCGGCGCCAAAGCCTGGATCTCCCGCGCCACCGTGAGGCCGCCCATACCAGAGTCGAACACCAAGATTTTGCC
>JBCBYJ010000087.1:0-7476 GCA_039815905.1 Pseudomonadota bacterium
CTTCGCCAGCGCGCTGTTGACGCTTGCGATAGATCGGCCCGGTCACCCAATCCTGGCCAAGCAGAGGCCGTAGATCCGGCGGGATGCCGCCAACTTTCCACGCCACGACATCGTCGTCCCAGAGCCCGATTGAGCGATCCTGAATGCGATAAGCCTCATCCAGATCAGCCGGTAAATCGCCGGGAAAGCTGGGCAGAATTGTGCGTGATTGCCGCGCGCCGACCATCGTATCCGAAATGTGCGCAATGCGCGTCTCCCGGACCGTGTCCGCACGCTCAGCGCTTGGGGCTTCTATGCTCATTTGCGCCTCGATCGCTCTTTAGGAATGACACCGGTTACTTAGCAAAACCTCGTAAATGCGCAATCGGTTTCGCGGTTTTTCTCGATTTTGCCTGATATTCGGCGCGAATTTGGACCTTTAAGGGCGCAAAGCATTGCCAAAATGACACCGGTCACCTAACGCTATCTTCAAAAGATAAAAGCCCGCTCCAAGGGTAGGGAGGCCGATTTTGTTAAGCCCGCAAAAGCACCCACTCAAAGCCGCACCGGCGCGCCTATCTTCGTCTTGGATCCGGCTCGGAGTTTCCCTGGGTCTGCTTTGGTTGCCCGCCTGCTCGACGGTCCATCCGGCTTTTGCTGATGAGTCATTCTTGGCCTCTGACATCGCCAGCGACCTGCCAGATTTTTCTTATGCGGGATACCAGTTTGGCTTGGGGGAGATTCCAAATACGCGCGGCAAAATCCTCAACGCGAGCGATTTTGGGGTTGTCGCCAATGATGGTGTCGATGATTCAGCGGCGATGCTGCGAGCTATAGAGGCCAGCAATGCAGAGCCCGGCCCAGTTACGCTGCAATTGCCGCCAGGACGGATCCTTGTCTCCGAAATTCTGCCGATCACGCGTGGCGACTTCATCCTACGCGGCGCCGGCTCTGGTCTAGGCGGCACAGAGATTCATTTTCCACGTCCGCTCAAAGACATTGACGGGTCCGCACGTCTGAGCGAACTGCGCAGCTATTTGCAGAAATACGATAAGCGCCAACGCGAACCAGCCCGAAATGTAGATGAGCTGTTCTCCGAATATTCTTGGACTGGCGGCTTTATCTGGGTCCAAAAACCGGACTCGCGAGCCGCCGCTTATCTCGTCGAGTATGATCCAGAAATAGAGACCCTGGCGACGCTTCAATCCGGAACGCGGGGTCAACGCTGGGTGCGCGCCGAGCGTACAGATAATTTGAATGTCGGCGATGCGCTGCAAATCCATTGGTTCAATCGCGACGGTGAAGCCGGACCACTCTTAGGAGAACTCTATGGCGATACCGAGCTCGCCATTGGCTCGCATCATTGGACATTTGCGGATCGCCCATTGGTCCGTCAGACAACGCGGATCACAGCAATAGAGGGCAATGCCGTTCAGATCGGCGACCCGTTACTGCACACGATCTCCGAAGCCATTCCGGCGCAATTTTCGCGCTGGACGCATTTGGAACATGTTGGCCTTGAAGACTTCTCCATCTCGTTTCCCGACAGCCCCTATTTCGGCCATCATTTAGAGCGCGGCTATAATGGCATATACCTGACCAGCGTGATGGATGGCTGGGTACGGGACATCCGGTTTCGCAATGCCGATAGCGGCATCCTGACATATAATAGCGCCAATCTAACGATTGAAAATATTCGCTCAGAGGGTCAGCGCCCGGCCCATTATGCGGTGCATCTCGGCAATGTGCATAATGTCCTGGTCAAAGGCCTTACCGTCGAAAACCCGGTCATTCACTCGCTTACGTTTAACACGCAATCGACCAAGAGCGTTTATCAAAACGCAACGGTGCTGAACGCCTCAGTGCTCGATCAGCATGCCGGCGCCAATCACCAGAACCTGTTCGACAATGTGACCCTTTATATCAATCCGAAGCGCCGTAATGGGCAGCCTTTTTATCCGGTTTGGGATGGCAGTGGCGCCGGCTATTGGCAGCCGGGACATGGCAGCTTCAACACCACTTGGAACCTCAACGTGATTGTCGAATCCGGTGCTAAGCGGGACGAGTCCGTGACGCTGGAGGGTTTGGCTGAAGGGCCTGATGCATTCATTGTCGGGGTCCATGGCAATCGCAATTTCGACGTCGACTATCGCCCAGCGCCGAAGGCATTGATCGTCAATGAAACACCGAAAGTACGCTCGCTTTACGATTGGCAATTAGAGCAAAGGCGTGCGCAGCCCTAAACGTCTTTCATGAGGGCCGGTCCGAGACCTAATCCTCTAAGATCATCGAGGCGCCTTTGGCCGCGATCATGATGGTCGGCGTGTTTGTATTGCCGGATGTGATTTTCGGCATGACAGACGCATCAATAACCCGAAGGCGGTCCAAGCCGATGACCTTTAAGCGCGCATCCACGACCGCCATTGGATCGTCACCAGAGCCCATTTTCGCCGTGCCGACCGGGTGGAAAATGGTCGTGCCAATATCGCCAGCGGCGCGGGCGAGGTCTTGATCGGAATAGGCGCTTCCCGGCAGGTATTCTTCGGGCTGGAAACGCTGCAAAGCGGGTTGCTGCATCAAGCGACGTGTGACCCGGATCGCATCCGCGGCAACGATCTGATCGGCTTCGGTTTCGAGATAATTTGGATCGATGACCGGCGTCGCGCGCGGGTCGGGGGAGACAATGCGAAGACTGCCGCGCGAACTCGGACGCAAATTACAGGCGGCCACTGTGATCGCTGGGAAGCGGTGGAGTGGATCGCCAAATTTATCGAGCGAGAGCGGCTGGACGTGAAACTGAATGTTCGCGCGCGCATGCTGCGGCGAAGAGCGGGTAAAAATACCGAGCTGGGACGGCGCCATGGTCAGCGGTCCACGGCGGCGAATGAGATAGTCCAAGCCCATCTTCGCTTTGCCAAACAGCGAATAATAGGTCTGGTTCAGCGTCACCGTGTTGGAGACTTTATAGATCGCGCGCTGTTGCAAATGGTCTTGTAAATTCTGACCGACGCCGGGGCGATCATGCAGCGGCATCACACCGCTCTGCTGGAGACTGTCCCCCGGGCCAATCCCAGAGCGCTGCAGAATCTGAACGCTGCCAATCGAGCCCGCACAGAGAATGACTTCGCCTTGAGCCTGCGCCTCGAAAGCCTGACCATTTTGCTCGAACACCAGGCCCGTCGCGCGTCCATCTTTAAGCACGACCCGGTCGATCATCGCGCCGGTCTCAACCCGCAGGTTCGGACGATGACGCGCGGGCTTTAGGAAGCCGCGCGCCGCCGACCACCGGCGTCCCGCCTTTTGGTTGACATGAAAATAGCCGGCGCCTTCATTGTCGCCAGTATTGAAATCTTCGGTTCTCGGAATGTCCATTTGCGCTGCCGCATCGCGGACCGCGTCGAGAATGTCCCAGCTGACTCGCGGCGGCTCAATCCGCCAGTCCCCGCCTTGACCATGCAGGTGGCTCTCGCCGAGAAAATGATCTTCTAAGTCCCGAAACACTGGCAGCACATCGTCCCACCCCCATCCCGGTAGGCCGAGATCGCGCCAGCCATCATAATCCGCCGCCTGGCCGCGCATCGCGATCATCGCATTGATCGCCGAAGAGCCGCCCAACACTTTGCCACGCGGATAATTCAGCTTGCGGCCATTCAAACCCGGCTGAGCGGTGGTCTCAAACATCCAGTCCGAGCGCTTATTGCCGATCGCGAACAAGTATCCGACCGGCACATGGAACCAAATCCAATTGTCATTGCCGCCCGCCTCCAACAGCAAGACGCGATTGCGGGGGTCCGCGGACAAGCGATTGGCCACCACGCACCCCGCCGATCCTGCGCCGGCAATGATATAGTCATAAACGCCGGGAAAGAGCGTCGGCGCCGCGCTCATCCGCCGGGCTGAACCTCAGTGAACCGGCCGCCCTCTGTAGCAAGGCGCTTTAAGCTGTCGCACGGGGCGAAGCGCTCATCGTCAGCGCCGAGCTTGGTCATCACGTCCAGCACCGCCTCAGCGCCGACCATATCGCCATACAGCATCGGACCGCCTTTATCGGCGGGCCAGCCATAGCCATTCAGCCAGACAATATCGATGTCAGAGGCGCGTTGCGCTTTGCCCTCTTCCAGGATTTTGAGCCCCTCATTGATCATCGGATAAATACATGTGGCGATGATCTCGTCTTGTCCTGGCGCGCCGCCCGGTTCGACCCCGGTAATCTCCCTGATGATACTCGCCGTCACATCAGATGGGATCGGCCGACGGTTTTCGTCATAATCATAGTAACCGGCTCCGGTTTTCTGACCGCGCCGGTCGAGTTCGCATAATGCATCCCGGATGGGGTTGGCTGTGGTCGCGCCTTTCTTCCAGCCAATATCAAGACCTGCGAGGTCTGACATTTGATACGGCCCCATGCGAAAGCCAAAGGCGTTCAGAGCGGCGTCGACATCCCATGGCATGGCGCCTTGTCCGACCAGCTTTTGCGCTTGCGCTTGGCGAGCGAACAGGATGCGATTGCCAACAAAGCCAGGGCAAACCCCAACCAGTGTGGCGATTTTATTGATCGTCTTGGCGAGATCCATACTGGTGGCGATAACGTCATTAGCCGTATGATCGGCGCGAACGATCTCGAGCAATTTCATCACATTTGCCGGTGAGAAGAAGTGCAAGCCGATCACATCCTCCGGACGTTTGGTGACGCTGGCAATTTCGTCAATATCCAGCGCCGATGTATTGGTCGCCAAGATCGCGCCGGGTTTGGCGATGCGATCGAGATCCGTGAAGATCTGCTTTTTGAGCCCCATATCTTCGAACACAGCTTCGATGATGAGGTCGCAATCAGCGAAATCATCTATGGTCAGCGTACCCGACAAACGGGCCATGCGCTCATCGACTTCCTCAACCGGGAAGCGGCCTTTATCGGCGCTGCGCTGATAGTGCCCACGCACCGTGCTAAGCCCGCGATCCAGAGCCGCTTGCTCGCGCTCTAAGATCGTCACGGGGATACCTGCGGTGGCAAAATTCATCGAAATGCCGCCGCCCATCGTCCCGGCCCCGATGACGCCAACCTTGGCGATCTGACGCCGCACCGTATCGGCCGGCACATCCGGCACGATCCAAGCGTCTCGCCCCGCCTGGGCGATATAGTCAGAGACCTCTTGGGGCGACATAAAAAGGGCTGGCATGGGCTCGGATCCTCAAATCTGAAAACGGGTTTATGGGCTTTTAGAAAGCGAAACGCGAAATTGGAAGCCAAGCGCGCGCTTAATGCGGCGGCGGGACCGCGGAAAAGTCCGCATCAGAACCGAAACGTATTGCCGATCCGCACCACAGAGCGGCTCTGAACCGAGCGAAAGTTTCGGCCAAAATCGCTGCCCTCTATCAAAGCGCCATGCGCAATCGAGGCAAACAGCTCCGTCTGAGGACGCAATTCCCAGCGCATCCGGCCAAACACGGATAGGCTTTCTGAGAGATTATCATATTGCGTTTGCGTCGAAATCGAGAGGTTGGGGTTGAAATTGACAACCGTTTCGATGGATCCAACTTGGACACTAACATCGCCGGCTGGCACCGAAATATCCTCACGCTCATAACCGATCTGCAAATCCAAGAAGCGATTGGGACGCAATAAGAGCTCAATCTCATACCCCTCAGCCTCGCCGCCAAAGAAATCTCGGGTCTGGAGCGCGGCTTGCACCTCAACAGGCCGCGTGCGCGAGGTATCGATACTGACCGAGACCTCGTCATTGGCATAAACGCCCGCCGGAACGATTAAGCCGCCCGGCAAGCTAAAGGGCGTATCGACGCGTTCCTCGACATCGGTAAAGTCGACCCGAATTTCATCTGTCGCCGCCGTTTCGATGCGCAATTCTAGCGCGTCCTCGCGCGTTTCTAGGTCGCCATCCAGATCGGTAATATGCTCATGCCCGGTGCCAAACTGCCAATATCGCAGCGGTCCACCACTGGGTCGATAACGGCGATGCCATTGGCCGCGATAGGTCTTGGTTCCGGGACGATTGACGAAGCCGAGCGCCGGATCGAAATCTTCGCCAATATGCCGATATTCGAGCCGCCAATTCCACTTATCGTTCGGATAATTGAGCCGCGCCCCATAGCTCTCATCATCATCGACTTGGTCGGAGAAACTGGCTTGATAAAAGACATCCGCTTGCAAACGCTCGCCGCCGAAAAAGCTCGGGGTTTGGAGCAGGTAATCGAGCCCAAAGAGTTGGTTCTCGCTGTCGCCGGTCGGGTCGCCCGCGGTCGCGACTAGACCCATCCGGTCATCGCCAAACAGATCGCGCGTGATCCGCGCCACCGATAGAGTCTGCGGATCAAGCGTGTCCGTCTCTGACGTAAAGGCCGACAGAATGCCAACCTCAAAGCCCGCATATTCGCCGCTCAGTTTAACGCCGCCATCGAGCGGCACGCTTTGGCCACTGACAATGCCAATTCGCCGCGAGAAAAAAGGCTGTCCGTTCGGCTGACCATTAAACGTGTCACCCCCAAACTCGAAAAAGGCGGCATCTTGCAGGAAGAAATCGCGGGTTTCAGGAAAGAACAGCGAGAACCGTCCCGTATTAATCTCTCGATTGTCGAGCGGCGTGTCGGAAAAGTCTGTATTGACGGTGACCAGTCCAGTTAGGCCGGGCGTGAATTGGTAACGCAATGTGCCGCTGGGCTCGATTTCATACTCATCATTGCGCGGTTGAGGCCAATCCCGCGTGCCAATCACTGCCGCTTGCAGGTCCAATTCCAGTCCGCGCCCTTGATTGACGTTCTCAATCCCGACCATCCGCCCAGACCGGACAAAATTGAATTGCGTCAACGACTGATCAATCCCCGCCCATCGGATCTGTTGATTTTTGTGAGACCGCTCGCGCGTGATGAGCAACCCCCAGGCCTCCGCTTCAGGGTCGAAATTGATCGAGCGAAATGGAATGGAAAATTCTGCGGTCCAGCCATCCTCTGTGCGTTGGCCCGCAGAGCCCCAGATAATATCCCATTCGTCAATGGGCCGTCGATTGGGCTGGATGAGGCGGTCCAAGCGCGCGCCGAGCGAATTCACGTCAAAGCCAAACCCAGACAGCCCCGTATCGAACGGATCGATATAGAAGCGCACCATATCATCGCGCCAGACATCGCCATCGCGCTGCATGATCGACGCACGAATGTTCTCTGGTTCATCATCAAAGGCGTGAATACCGACATAAAGCGCGTCTTCAGAGTAGGCCAGATAGACCAGGGTCTCGACCGCCGGAGCCTCAATCGTTGGCTGGACCTGATAGAATTCAGACAGCGTCGCAACCTGCTCCCAGATCGGATCATCAAGCACGCCATCAATTTTCGGCGCGTCTGCTTTGTCGATCCGGGTCGGTTCGACGGATGGACGATAGGTCGAAAAATCACGCTCAGGCGATTGTCCAAGGGCGGGAAGACAAAGGGGCGAGGCGCTGGTCAGCACCGCCCCAATGAAAGCCTGTTTTAATCGCATGCCGCGCTGGC
>JBCBYJ010000088.1:0-7468 GCA_039815905.1 Pseudomonadota bacterium
GGCCGCGTTGCCGTCTGCCACGCTCGCGCATCTGCCGGTGCCCTCAAGCAATCCCAAACGCCGCAGGGCGATGTCGGCATGCAGGTTCTGACTGTCTTTCGAGATCCGCTCCAGGCTCTCGCTGAGCGGGGAAGCCGGCAGATGCGCGAGCGTGGCAGACGGCAACGCGGCCGCTTGGGTCGCCTCCGCGCTTGGCATCGTGTCCAGCATAGGCGCTAGATCCTGCTCAAGATCAAGATCCGGATCTGGCGGCTCATCGGCGAGCGTTAGCGGGCGATGGCGGGTCCTGATCCCCGCAAGGGCGACCCCGCGCGCGGTCAGATGGTCCGCCAGTCGGCGCGCGACAAGCTCCGCCGGATTGTTGATGGCGAGGCGCAGACTTGTCACCGGCCCGCCCGCCGGGACCGCGCCATAGAGGCGGACTTGGTTGGCGCCGGGAAAGCGCTCAATGCGCAGCTTGCGCTGACTGTCGGCCGCACCTGTGCGCACCTCACTTGTCAGCTCGAAAACCGCGTCGCCGGGACGCCAAATCGCTTGCGCGAGGTCGCCCTCTTTCAGGCCGGGTGCGACGTCTACCCAGACCAAATTGTCATTCACACTGAGCGCCGAAATCGCGGTGCCATAATAGAAATTCACATCCTCTAAGCCCCACCCGACGCCCCATCTTTCGAAGGGAAAGAATGTGTCGTCGCCAATCACATGTCCGATCTCGGTCAAACCTCGCGCTTTGATTTGATCGGCGAGACCGGACAAGCAATAGATCTCGCAATCCGCGGCATCCGACAGCATCGCATCGCCGCCCCCGCCCACAACCAGGTCGGGCGGGCCGCCCTCGGGGTCGGGTTCCAGCCAAACGCGAGTTCCGGGATTAAGCCTTGGCGTGCTCAAGGCTTCCAAGTGATGATAGCTCGCCATGGTCGTGACGATTTTCGTGTTCGAGGCGGGTAGGAATCGGCCATCGCCATCGATTTCCAAGAGCTCTGTTCCGTCTAGATCAGCCACGACCAAGCCCCAATGGATACCGATCTGGTCAGGATTGGTGAGGGCGGCGTTGATTTCGGTTCTAAGCGGCGTTGCGCAGGCGCTGGCCAGGCCCACCAAGACCAGGATCAACGCGGTTTTGAGCAAGTCAATCATGTACGCTCCATGGCCCTGCACGAACGATAGTGAGCGCATTGCCCGCTGTCACCCGTCTCGCTCATGGCCCGCGTCCAAGACCGTCAGGCCTCAGCCGCCTCAACTTCGACCAGTTGCGCCCGGTCCCCGAACGCTTCGAACAAAAAGGCTTCGGTGCCGGTCAACCAGGCCTGGCCGCCAAGCTCGATCAGCTCATCAAATAGCGCCGCGCGGCGATCGCGATCAAGATGCGCCGCCGCCTCATCGAGCAAGATTAGCGGACTTGGCCCTTCCTCTTGCTCGGCAAGCGCGCGGGCGCTGGCGAGGACGAGGCCAATCAATAGCGCCTTTTGCTGGCCCGTCGACGCTTCTCCGGCAGGCGCGCCTGTGGGGCGATGGATGACGTTGAGATCGGTGCGATGCGGACCGCTCAGTGTGCGGCCGGCGGCTTGGTCGCGAGACCGTCCACTGGCCAATTGCTCGGCGATTAAGTCCATCGTGTCGAACAGGCTGGTGCCATCCAAGGCGGCTTGCTCGGCCTCGCCAACCAAGGCCAGATCGCCTTTCGGAAAGAAGCCTTCAGGACGGGCATCAATCGCGGCTTGCAGGCGTTTCAACACACGGGCGCGATTGTTCGCAATCATCGCCCCGGCTTCGGCCATGCGCCCTTCAATGGCGTCCGCCCAGGCTGGATCGACGCGGCCGCGTTCGAGCAAGGCATTGCGTTCGCGCATGGCTTTTTCATAGCGCCCGGATACGCCGCCATGGCTTGGAATGTGCGCCATGACTTGGCGATCAAAGAAGCGCCGCCGTTCGCTGGCACCGCCGCGAAAGACGCTGTCCATGGCCGGGGTCAACCAGACAATCCGGATCAGATCGGCCAGGTCCGTCGCTGAGGCCGCGGCCCCGTCCAGTCGTATCGTTCGTTTGTTTCCAGTGCCGGCGCTGTCCAATCCAACGCCGATTTTTCGCTCATCGCTCAAAGTCGCCGCCACCGTCCAACCGCCGCTCGCGCCATGGCGGGTCATCTCTGGCAGCGCGGCGGCGCGCAGTCCGCGGCCCGGACCGAGCTGGCTAAGGGCTTCGAGAATATTGGTTTTGCCCGCCCCATTTGCGCCCCACAGGCAGACCGAGCGCGCGTCCAAGTTTAAGTCGAGCGTGGCATGGCTGCGAAAATCGGTCAGGCGAAGGCGGGTGAGTGCAGTCACTAAACCCGCAGCGGCATCAGCACATATTGGGCGCTCGCGTCGCCGGGATCGAGGACCAGAGCCGGGCTGGCTGGATCGTTAAACAAAAAGCGCGCATCTTCAGCTTCAATCTGCGCGGTGACGTCGAGCAGATATTTCGCATTGAACCCGATATCCATGCCATCGGCCTGATAATCGCATTCAATCTCTTCGTGCCCTTGGCCGGTTTCGGCGCTGTTCACAGCAAGCGTGAGTTTGCCCTCTGAGATTGACAGTTTCACCGAGCGCGAGCGTTCAGCAGATACAGTTGCGACCCGGTCAACGGCGGCTTCGAACAGTTTATTGTCGATGATCATCGCTTTCTCATTCCCTTTCGGGATGACCCGCGCATAATCAGGGAAAGACCCATCAATCAGTTTCGACGTGAGCTGCGCGCGGCCCGCTTTGAACACCACTTTGGTGTCTGACACTGAGATGGAAACATCCCCATCTTCGCTCTCAATCAAGCGCCGGACCTCGCCAACGGCCTTGCGCGGGACAATCACGCCGCTGAGCTCTTCCGCCCCGCTCGGCGCATCGATTTCGGACAGTGCCAGCCGGTGCCCATCGGTGGCCACGGTGCGCAGTTTTTTGCCCGCATCGGTTTCTGCTGTGTGCAAATAGACGCCGTTCAAATAATAGCGTGTCTCTTCGGTCGAGATCGCAAATCGGGTTTTGTCGATCAACCGGCGCAAATCGGCGGCAGCAAGGTCAAACTCCGTCGCGTCTTGGTCGGGCACCATGGTCTGGAAATCGCCGGACGGAAGGGTCGGGAGTTTAAACTCTGAGCGCCCGGACCGGATCACGAGTTGACGCTTCTCGGTCTCATATTCCAGCTCGACATCAGCGCCTGTGGGCAATTTACGCACCACGTCAAACAAGGTGCCCGCGGGTGCCGTCACAGCGCCTTCGGCGGTGATTTTGGCCTCTGCATGATCGACCGCTTCAATATCGAGATCAGTGGCCGTTAAGCGCACCGCGCTGCCGGTTGCTTCGACCAGGATGTTTGAGAGAATGGGAATAGTGTTCCGGCGTTCGACGACATTTTGGACATGTCCTAGCGCATTGAGGAGCGCGCCACGTTCAATTGTCAATTTCATCTTTGTTTCCCTTTGCCGGTTGTCCGGACTGACCCGCGTCTGATTGTCTGCTCGATACGACGAATCAGCCCGCTCCAATTCCGGAGCGGGCCGCTAAAGTCACGAATTCACAGTGAAATGCAAGTCCTTGTGCAGGACGGGTTGTGGATCAAGCCGGATCATGCCCCGCGAGGCGATCAAAGACCGCGTTCTTAACCCGCTCAATCTCTTCACTCATGTAGCGGTCGCCTTTGTCCAGCGCCGCTTTAATCTTGCGATACGCATGCAGGACCGTCGTATGGTCTTTTTTCTTATAGGCCGTGGCAATTTGCGGGAACGACTTATCGGTCATGACGCGCGACAAATACATTGCCACTTGGCGCGGATGACAGATCGTGCGGACTTTGCTGGCACTTTCAATATCGGTCTTTGAGATCCGGTAAAGGTCCATACAGGTGCGCTTAATATCGTCCAGGCTGGGCGTGCGTGGCTCGCCTGCAATCCGGCGAATGACCGTTTCCAGCATATCTGGGTTCGGCGCGAGTTCGCCATAACCGGTTTCCAGCTGCAGACTATATAAGACGCCGCACAGTTCCCGGCCGGCGCCGCGGACTGTCGCGACGATGCGATCCACCATGGCCTCAGTCAGCGCAAAGTTCGGCGTGTCTTTGGCGATCAATTCGACATGACGGCGAATAATCGCTTTGCGCATCTCATTGTCCGGCATGCCGACTTCGACAGAGGCCGAGCCGCGAATTTCGCCTGCCAGCTCTTTCGACAGACCGACCATATCGCCCGGAGCGGCATCGGCCGTGATGATGACATGACCGCCCATCGAGGTCACGGCACGCAGAGCCCCGAAAAAGGCTTTGTCCGTCTTCGCCTTCCCAGCAATCCAATGCAGATCGTCAATCATCAGCAGATCATTGCTTTTGACATAGGCTTGAAGCGCGCTGGTATCGCCCGCCCGTGCCCCGGTGACAAAGCGCGTCATGAACTCTTCGGCCGAGATATAAGCCAGCCGCCGCAAATCATTCAGCCCCGCCGTTTCGGCTTCAATCGCTTTCAAAATATGCGTCTTGCCGGTGCCCGGCTGACCATAAATAACGATCACCCCTGCCGGGATGGGTGCGCCTTCGGCCAAGCGTTTGCCAAGCCCGACCGCTCGCGCATTCGAGGGCCCCGTGACGAGCGTTCGGAAGGTCATAGAATGATCCGCCTCCGCTTCCATCTGGGCGGACTCGTCTGCTTCAGCGGCAGCGATCTCGCGACTTTCGATCAGCCAAGGATCGCCAACCACATCGCGAACATCTGTGGGGACTTGGCTCCACAATTCAAACTTTAGCCTGCGGTTTTTCGGATCCAGCTTCTTCCACGCTTTTTGGAGCGGCCGGGCAAAGCCCGTGGTCACGCGATCAAGCGTGAGCTGGTCCGGTGCCGCCACCACGATCGCTTTGTTCACTTCCGCGACAAAGCGCAAGGCGGTCAGCCATTGCTGTGAGTTGTCAGGTGCCGTTTCGGCTTCAACCAATTGAACCGATCGCGACCAGAGTGCTTTAGCGCCCATTTGGTTGCCAGCTCCTAATTGGTCCCCTCTAACGTCATGACCCGTTGGGGGCTTCTGCCCCTCAACCCCATTCGTCAGCCCCATCAGATGTTCCTTTCTTTTTTTCTTTTTTCGTTCATCATGGCGACCGAGCGGAAAAGACACACGCCCTCTGTCAGACCCCTAAAAGTCTGCCCTAAAAATACGCGGTACACAGAAGACATTCCGTCGATGGAATAAGTAAAACAGACTCAGATTTTTCTGGCAACAGAAGAAACTCGCGCCGCCCCGACAGACTCCCAGTTGACTCGCTCAAAGCCCCTGAAAGTTCACGCAAAAATTGTAGGAAAAAATCCTAAAAAAGATGCACTTGACAGGTTTGAGCGCCCAGCCGCCATGGGGTTTTCGAGCTTTGTTCTGTCAATGGGAATTCGGTGGCAAAACTGTGGATATTTCAGAAAAAAGACACCCGGACAATTTTATGTTTCGCTCATAATAAAAGCCCGCTCGGAAACACCAGCGGGCTAAGCAATTCTGTCAGTATAGGAACAGTGTGGCAGCGACTATGCCATCGCCTTTACACGGGCTGACAAGCGCGAAACTTTGCGAGACGATGTGTTCTTATGGATCACACCTTTTCCGGCGGCGCGCATGATTTCCGGTTGCGCGGCTTTCAGCGCTTCGGCGGCGGCACCCTTGTCGCCCGCGGCAATCGCTTCTTCAACTTTGCGAACGAAAGAGCGCATGCGCGAGCGGCGCGTCTTGTTCACTTCGGTGCGCGTCGCGATTTTGCGCACCATCTTTTTGGCTGATCTCGTATTCGCCATCAAAAACTCCTTTAGTCGCCCTATCTGGCGAAGAGGCGCTAACTACATAACCATGTATAGACCGTCAACCGGTCTGCACCAGACCGAGTGAAGAAAATTCTGAGTCTTTTTTCGCCTATGCCGCGAACTTGCGCTTATTGGTTCTTGAAATGCGCTTGGCGCTTCTCAACGAAGGCTTCCATGCCTTCTTTTTGATCCTCTGTGGCAAACAGAGACTGAAACAAGCGCCGCTCGAACATCACGCCTTGGCTGAGCGGGGTTTCGTAAGCCGCATTGACCATTTCTTTGGTCAGCATCGCCGCGGCGCGCGGCATCGAGGCGATTTTCTTCGCCACGGTCTTGGCTTCTTCAAGCAGATCATCGACCGGGACGATGCGCGAAACCAGGCCGCAGCGTTCGGCCTCTTGGGCGTCCATCATACGTCCAGTCAAGCACATTTCCATGGCTTTAGACTTTCCGGCAAACCGGGTCAGGCGCTGCGTTCCACCGGCCCCTGGAGAGACGCCAATGGTAATCTCCGGCTGACCAAATTTGGCTTTCTCACCGGCCAGGATGAAGTCGCACATCATGGCCAGCTCACAGCCGCCGCCGAGCGCATAGCCATTGACCGCCGCGATCAAAGGTTTGCGCGTGCGCGCTGCGCGCTCCCAATTGCGTGTGATGAAGTCTTTATAATAGGCTTCCATATAGGACTGGTCGCGCATCTCTTTAATATCGGCTCCAGCGGCAAAGGCCTTTTTGGAGCCGGTAATGACAATGCAGCCAATTTCAGGATCGTCATCGAACCTGTCTAAAGCTGCGGTCAACTCGTCCATCAATTGATTGTTGAAAGCGTTGAGCGCGTCCGGCCGGTTCAAAGTGATGACCGCCACCGCGCCATCAACTTCTGTAAGTAGCGTTTCATAGGCCATGGGGTGCCTGATTTCCTTGTCTTGCCTCAAGAGCCGTCTTGCCGCGGCTTACTATTTGCGCGAGTCTGTAGGATATATTACGGCACCCGTCGATAGGGCGGTTCAGGTCTGGTCTTTCAGCTTATAGATCAGGTCCAAAGCCTCGCGCGGCGTGAGGCTGTCTGGTTCGAGATTTTCGAGCAGCTTGAGCGCCGGGTGATCGCTAACATCCGGTGCGCTCGGCTCGGCGGGGTCCGTCGTCGCGGCGAAAAGCGGCAATGTGTCGACAGAGCCGGGCTTGGCCTCGAGTTTTTTCAAGACTTGCTCAGCTCGCTTAACGGCGCGCGCGGGCAGGCCCGCCAAACGGGCGACTTGAACCCCATAAGAGCGGTCCGCTGGCCCGGATTGGACATCGTGCAAAAAGACCAACTCATCTTTCCACTCTTTGGCGCGCAAAGAGAGGTTGGTCGCCGATGGCAAATCCTCGGCGAGCCCGGTCAACTCATGATAATGCGTCGCGAACAGCGCGCGGCACTTATTCGCATTGTGCAAATGCTCGACTGCGGCCCAAGCGATGGCAAGGCCATCATAAGTCGAGGTGCCACGTCCCACTTCATCCAGGATGACAAATGAATTGGCCGTCGCTTGGGTCAGGATGGCGGCTGTTTCGACCATCTCGACCATAAAAGTAGACCGGCCCCGCGACAGATCATCGCTCGCGCCGACGCGCGAAAAGACCCGGTCGGCAAGCCCTAGGCGAAGCCGGCGCGCCGGCACATACAGC
>JBCBYJ010000089.1:0-7447 GCA_039815905.1 Pseudomonadota bacterium
GATTTTTTCTCGGCATCTTCTTCGCGCAAGCCTTTGCGGAAACTGGTAATGCCTTTGGCCATATCGCCCATAATTGAAGAAATGCGTCCCCGACCGCCAAACAATAATAAGGCGACAGCCGCGACGATCAGTAATTGCCAGATACTAGGCGACATTGAATTTCTCCACTTTGATGGCGTTGAGATAACGCGCCAACCCTTCGCTTACAATGGTTCGAACGGTATTTGGCGGCGAGATATCCGTTAATGATCGTCTCCCGATCCTTCATCGACCTCATCACCCATATAATCGGTGACAAAATCGGTCTCTTCCTCACGATCGACGTCAGAGCCCATATCATCGCCCTCATGATGGATGCTGGTCCCATCTGTATAGAAGCCGTCCGGGATGACATCCGATAACAGTCCCTCAGCCTCCAATTCGGCGCGGCCTGGCAAAACGTCGAGGCTTTCGAGGCCAAAATGCTCTAAGAACTTGTCCGTCGTGCCGAGCGTCACAGGACGCCCCGGCGTGCGGCGACGCCCCTTAATCTTGACCCAGCCGGCTTCCATCAGGACATCAATTGTACCTTTTGAGACCGCGACGCCGCGCACCGCTTCAATCTCTGCCCGTGTGACCGGTTGACCATAAGCAATAATGGCCAGCGTCTCGAGCGCGGCTTGCGACAGTTTCTTCTGCTCGTGACGTTCTTCGACGAATAAATAGCCAAGATCGTCAGCCGTCTGGAAGCGCCAACGGCCACCGACTTCGACCAGGTTCACGCCGCGCCTTGCATATGTCGATTTCAGCGTCATCAAGACCGAAGGCACATCAATCCCTTGCGGCAGTGTCTCCGCAATCTCGCTCGCCTCGAGCGGTTGACCGGCGGCAAACAGCACCGCTTCGGCCCGGCGCACGGCTTCGGCCATCGCCTCATCTTCGACTTCATACAGCGTCTCAGCCGAGCGTTTATAGGCGAATGAAAGTTGTTGCACGGCGCGGCGGATATCCTCTGGGGCGTCTTCGATCGGGACGGAAGCGTCAGGTTTGGTCATGGGGTGATCCCCTCAGGTTGCTGCGCGGCGTTGCGCAGATAAAGCGGGCCAAAATGCGTGTCTTGGCGAACATCGACATCGCCATCGCGGGTCAGCTCTAGCGTCGCCGAGAAAACGCTCGCTGTCACGGATCGCGACGGCACATCTGGATCGACGTTCACCATTTGCCGACGAATGTCATCGAGACTCGCCCATTCGGTGAGTTTTGGACTGAGATTGCGCAAATTATCGCGCGCACTTTCGAGCGGCAGGACGAACTGGTTCGCAATCGTGTGCGGCGCCTCTTTGATTTTACGTTGCCGGATCGAGCCGAAAGACTGCATCAAATGGTAGAGCGTGGTGTCATATTCGGTGGTTTTGACGACTTTTGGCTGCTCCGGCATGCCGCGCAAGAACACGTCCCGCCCGAGCTGATTGCTATCAATCAGCGCCTCACTGGCTTCGCGCATCGCATCCAGCCGCTTCAACCGGAAGGCCAGCTTGCGGGCATCGTCTTCGGGGCAGTCTCCGCCATCGCTATCTTGTTTCGGCTTTGGCAAGAGCAGCCGCGACTTCAAATAAGCCAACCAGGCCGCCATCAGCAGATAATCCGCCGCCAAGTCGATGCGCTTATCCTGCGCCGCCTGGATGAAGCCGAGATATTGCGTCGCCAGCTCTAGAATCGAGACATGCAGCAAATCGACCTTCTGCTTGCGCGCCAGGTCCAGCAACATGTGCAGCGGGCCTTCATAGCCATGGATATCGACGGAGAAAATATCTTCCGCTTCGACATCCTCATCCAGCGTGACGAGATCGTTTGCGACCAATTCCATGTTTAAGCCCTCGCCTCTGCGCCCGACATCAGCTGACCAAACCGTGCCCACGCCGCTTCTGTATCGAACGCCTCCGGCGCGGCGACCGCCGCATCCGCCGCCTGCGCCCGGGCGAGCGCTGGCCCGGCTAAGGTCCCGGCGGCGCTCGCAACCTCTTGCATCTCGCTGAGGATCGCGTCTGGCGCGGTCACGAAGCCCGAACAGTGCAGCAGGACATCGCAACCGGCCGCGAGCGCCCGTGCGCCGCGATCTGCGAGTGTCCCCCCCAAGGCGTCCATCCCCAAATCATCCGTCATCAGAAGACCTTGAAATCCGATTCGGCCCCGAATGGTCTCAGAAATAACCGTCGGCGAGATGGTGGTCGGCAAATCTCGGTCAAATGCCTCAAAGATGACATGGCAAGTCATGCCCATAGGCACCTGCTCCGCAATCGCTTTGAAAATCGACATATCTTGCAACAGTGTCGATGCGTCGGCGCCGACTTTGGGCAAGTCATAATGCGTGTCCATGGTCGCGCGCCCTTGGCCGGGCATGTGTTTCACCACGGCTGCAACGCCCGCCGCGCGAAGGCCGTTTATCGCCGCTTCGCTGAGCGCGATCACCGCTTCGCTCGAAAACCCAAACGCGCGATCGCCTATCGCGTCATGGGTGTCAACTTGGCGCAAATCGCAACAGGGCGCGCAATCGGCGAAAATGCCAAGCTCTGCCAGCTCGTGCCCCATCAAGCGATGGCCGAGATAGCACGCTTCTTCAGCCGCCTCCGGGGCCTGCTCATATAGCGCGCCATAGAGCCCCGCAGCGGGAAATTTCGGCCATTCCGGCGCTTTCAGACGGGCCACGCGCCCGCCTTCTTGGTCGATAAAGATCAGCGCCTCTCGGCCAAGGGCCGTTTTAATCTCAGAGGTCAGCGCCTGCACTTGCGCCCGATCCACGCAAGACCGCCCCATAAGGATCACACCCCAGGGATTGGCGTCACGCAAAAAGGCCCGTTCCTGCGCTAAGAGAACCGGGCCGGAGACGCTTAAAATGCAGGCCCCTATACTCATCCATTCGCCTTTGCGACGACCATACAGTCTCTTCCCGCAGCTTTCACGTCGGCGCAAAAGCCTTTTGCAGTCGCCCGGTCGGCAAATGCCCCGATGCGCAGCCGGTAAAACACGCCCTTGGCGCCCAAATCCGCGCGCTGAATGTCGAGATTGGCGCCAATAAACAGATCCGGTGCGCTGCTTTGGATGGTCGTCCAGGCCGATTGCGCCGCGGCTTCACTGCGCAAAGCCGAAAGCTGAACCTGAAAGCCCCCGGCGGCACTAAACCGAGACACCGCCGGCGCGCTCTGGTCCGGCAATGGGGCTTCAATGACGGGTTGCATCGCCGCGATCTGAAGCGACGTATCGGGCGCTGTATCAGACGCCTCACTCGGGGCGCTGTCGCCAGGGGCCGCTTCTGCAAATGTGATTCTGGGCGGCTCATCCGCCCCTTCGATCGGTGGAATATCGCCCGGGCCGCCATCCAAAACCGGCTCGCGGCGGCGAATATCGATGGGATTGCGCACCGAGGCTTTCTGAAGGGCCGGATCGCCCAGTCCGTCCATGGAATCATAATAGGCTTTATCTTGCCCGGCGACTTCCAGGCCGCCGCGCTCATCCGGCGCGCGCTTATACGGCGCTGTGTCCGACGCAATCACCGGCAATCCACCCTCGGTCGAACGCACGCCTTGGCGATAGGTGTTCCAGACAACGCCTGCGAAGATCAACAAAACGCCCAGCGCCAAGACCAGAATCAGCGGTCCTCGCCCGGTTTCATCATCGCGAATCTCGAACCCGCGATACTCATCTTCATAAGGCCCAAAATCATATTCGGGTTCGCGATTTGCACGGCTCATATCTAATCCCTGCCATCTTTAGTTTCGTTAATAGCTAGGCGCGTTTTGTTAACGATGACCTAAATTTAGGGACCGAAATGTGACCATGAAGATTACAGTTTCAGCTTCGGCGTCACAGCATGCTTTCCATGCTGAACAAGCGCCGATGCAGCTCAATCGCATAATTATCGGTCATTCCAGCGAGATAATCACAAACCAAACGCGCCCGCCGCACCGGGGTCGACTGCTCTGCATCCCGACGCCATAGATCTGGCAACGTTTCCGGCTCGGCCATAAACAATTGGAACAGCTCATCTAAGATCCGCTTGCCCTGGCTGCGCATGCGATTGACTTTGTAATGCTTATACATGCGCTGATACAAAAACGCCCGCAGCGCCCGTTGGTCATGCTCTAACGTGTCTGAGAAGGCCACTAAAGGCTCTGGCAACGCGCGCACATCAGCAACACTTTGCGGCTGATATTTCTCAACCCGGCGGCGGGTTTCGGTCATCAAATCATCAATCCAATAGCCAATCAGGCGGCGCACCGCTTCGCCGACGGTCTTCTTGCGATTCAGCGCCGGATAATCGTCTTGCACACTGCGGAAAATATCCCCGACCAATGGCAAGTCCAGCAAGTCTTCGATCGAGAACAATCTCGCTGCAATGCCGTCGTCAATATCGTGATTATTGTACGCAATATCATCCGCCAATGCCGCGACTTGCGCCTCGGGCCCCGCAAATTGGTCCAGTTCCAAGTTTTCCAGCCACGCAAAGTCGCGAAAAGCGGCGGGCAAATCCGCCACAGAATTGTCGGCCGTCACCAAAGGCCCATTATGCTTGACCAGGCCCTCCAGCATTTCCCAAGTCAAATTCAAGCCTGGAAACGTCGGATACCGATCTTCCAGCTTGGTCACGACCCGCAAGGTCTGGGCATTGTGATCAAAGCCTTCATAGTCTTGCATACACGCGTCCAATTGATCCTCGCCAGCATGGCCAAAGGGCGGATGCCCGAGATCATGCGCCAGCGCCATGGCTTCGGCCAAATCCTCATCCAAGGCCAAAGACCGCGCCACAGAACGCGCGATTTGCGCCACTTCTAAAGAATGGGTCAGGCGGGTGCGATAATGATCGCCTTCATGTGCGACAAAGACTTGCGTCTTTTGCTTGAGCCGCCGAAACGCCGAGGCGTGAATGATCCGATCCCGGTCGCGCTGAAACGGGGTGCGCGTCGCCGAGTGCGGCTCCTCAATAAACCGCCCTTTTGAGGCTTCCCAATGCGTCGCGAACACCGCGCGCTGATCAGGAATGTTCGGCCATTTTGATTTATCGCTCATGCGCGGTCTGTCCCGTCTTACGATCCGGTCTGTCTAGCTTGCTGGCTCGCCTATAATGATTCTGTGCGCATAATCGGTAAACAAGTAGCGCGACCAAGGCGTTCTCCACTGTGGCAATCGCATATAGACGCCTGAATGAGGCTCAGGCATATCAGCCTCATGTGGTTTAATGGCACGCATCGGACCTTGGGCAAAATTGACCTCGGTGACCTGCCCTCTGCGCTCTTGCGGTTGCCAGAGTCGGCCTGGCTCGACGGCGAATATTTGCGTCAGCAACTCACCCTCGCCCGGCAGACCCACTCAATTTTTCTTCATTCCCTGACCACAGAGGCCTTCGAAGCGGCTGTTCAGACGCGCGCCATCGCGCCAAATGATGTTGAGCATATGCCGCCACCGGAAGCGATCCAAACGCTTATCACCCCGATTTTAGACGAAATTTTACACCGTGTGAGCCCCGACGGCCTGATTGTGCGGGCTCAATTCGCCCGCATGCATCCGGGCGCAGCGGTGAAGCCGCATATAGATATCTCGTCGCTATTGACCGCCGCGCATCGCATGCATCTTCCGATCACCAGCAATGATGGGGTGATGTTTAAAATCAATGGCGAGGCGGTCAGAATGCATCCTGGCCAGCTGTATGAGTTGAACAATCGCGTCCACCATTCTGTGATCAATTCCGGACCCACGGATCGCATTCATCTCATCGTCGATATTTTACCACCCGAACATAATGGCGGTCATGTTTTGAAACGCGGTTTCGAACTCGGGCGCAAACAGAAAGCCGCAGACCGGGTCTCGCCGCCCGCGCCGGTCCGACACAATTTGCAGCTACCGACGGTCATTGCCACCTCTGTGGTGCGCGGGGCGCAAAAGTCGCAAAGCCATGGCGGGATTTATCTCGTCAACATGCAAACCGGGACGCACAAGCAAGTGGTCGACTGGAATACGTGCGATATTAGCTGGGAAGGACGCGGATGGGATCGCGGGCTGCGCGGGATCGAGTTTTATCAAGATAAAATCTATGTCGCGGCCAGTGATGAGCTGTTTTGCTTTGACCAAGACTTCAAGATTGTCGGCGCATGGCGCACGCCTTATCTGCGCCACGCGCACGAGATCTGCCGCCATGGGTCAAACCTATTCGTGACCTCAACCGGGTTCGATAGCGTCTTACAATTCAATCTCGATACGCAGGTCTTCGACAAGGCCTGGCTGATTCGGCCAGCCAATGATGGCAAGCTTGGCGTCGCGGCCTATACCCCCGCCCAAGAAGGGCCAGACGCGAAAAACCGCCTCCACATCAACTCCGTCTTTGCCGACGAGACGGGGATATATGTCGGCGCCCGCGCCTTGCCCGCTTTGCTGCGCATCGGTCCAAATGGGTCTGGTTCGGTCGCAAAACTGCCCTCCGGGACGCATAATGCCATGCCTTATGCGGGCGGGATTGTTTTCAATCACACCAATGAAGACGTTATCGCGGTCAGCCAAAACGGCGCCCAAACTTTTTTGCCGGTGCCGACCTATCCTGAGGCAGAGCTTGAGAATTTCGAACTGGGAGATGAGAAACTGGCCCGCCAAGGCTTTGGCCGCGGTCTGTGTTGGACCGATGATCAAATCTTGCTGACTGGCTCATCGCCCTCGACAATCACCGCTTGGGATCTGCCCAGTCGGTCGATTATCGCCTCTGTGACCCTCTCTATGGACGTCCGCAATGCCATTCATGGCCTTCAGATTTGGCCGTTTGATCCGATTTAATCTGATGCGAAACCACTACGCGGCCCCTTTTCAGGAGCGATCCGCCGCCCTATCTTGATCGCATGAGCACTGTGACCCTGTCTGAATCGGCGGCCAAACGCATCAAAGCGATTTTGGCGAAGCAACCGGATATGTCCTATCTGCGCGTCAGCGTCGAGGGCGGCGGCTGTTCTGGCTTCTCATACAAGTTTGATTTGGACACCACCGCGAAACAGGATGATCTGATCGTATCGCGCGATGGGGTCAGTGTCTTGGTTGATGAGATGAGCCTGGAATTCATGGGCGGCTCTGAAATCGACTTTTCCACCGAACTGATCGGTGCGGCATTCAAGATCAATAATCCCAACGCCACGGCCGGCTGCGGCTGCGGCACCAGTTTCTCGATATAATCAGGGTTTGAGGCCTCTTTTTGAGGGCTCGATAGGTGACGATTTAGGCCGGTGAATCCGACCGGCTTCAGCTTGGGTTACGCTTTGCGTTATCTTCCTTTGAAGAAAGGCGTGTCCGGAACGGCCAGACAGAAAGGAAGAGCGGCGGCCTGTGGCTGCTGATGGGGTTCCGTAGCCTCATCGCCGTGGTCACAGTCGGGTCGAGTTAAGGTGCCCAGCGGTTCTGTACCCGCTGGTTGGGTCCACGGGCCCGTCAGTCCACC
>JBCBYJ010000008.1:0-20479 GCA_039815905.1 Pseudomonadota bacterium
GAACCACTTTTGGCAGCGGACAACGCGGTGACCTGCAAGCCATCTGGGCCGCGATCTTGCTGGATGACGAAGCGCGCGATGTGACCCGCGCAAGCGATCCAAGTTTCGGCAAAATTCGCGAGCCCGTTATCCGATTTGCGCACTGGGCTCGAAACCTCGTGCCCATCGAGAATGCGCCGCGCAGCAATAGTCTCATGCGAAACGCGTTTGAGACGCGCAGGCTCAATCAGCAAGCCTTTCACTCGCCGTCTGTGTTCAACTTTTATCGGCCGGGCTATGTCGCGACGGGGTATCCGAGTGCCGACCGGGACCTCGTAAACCCAGAAATGCAAATCACATTTGAATCGTCCCTGGTCGGTTATTTTGATCTGATGCAAGATCATATCGAAAGACCCAATCGTGCGGACGGTTACAATCCTGACTATTCGAGCCTTGTTGGAATGGCGCATGACGCCGACGCGTTGATCGCTCATTTCGACCGGCTGCTCACCAATGGCGTTTTGCGCGACGACACACGGGCTCGGATCAAGGCCGCCATCGAAACCATCGCGCTGGAAATCGGCGCCGACACGGAACAACAACGCCGATCTGAACGCGTAAAAACGGCGCTGCTTTGGTTCATCGCTTCTCCAGAATTCATGGTGCAAAAATGACAAAGACGACTCTCACCCCCTCTCGCCGTAAGTTTCTGCTCGGAACCGGCGCAGGTCTCGCAGCGATGTCCACTCTACGTGGCGGGCTCCTCAATATGACCGCTCATGCGGCGGATGTATCGGGCTATAAGGCTTTGGTCTGTGTCAATTTTAATGGCGGTCTTGACTGTCACGACACAATCTTGCCCGTGGATAGCGCCTCCTACGCCTCATATGCGCAGGTGCGACAGGCTTTGCTAAACAATTATAATGGCGCACCGCTCGGGAATGACCGGGTCAGAGACGCGCTTTTGCCCTTGGACCTCGAAAACCAAACCGATTTTGGCGGGCGCGCTTTCGCGATGCCCAATTCGATGGCGCCATTGCACAATTTGGTGCAGCAGGGTCAGGCCGCGATTGTCGGGAATGTTGGTCCCCTAATTCGACCGATGAACCGAACGCAATATCAGAATAAGACCGCGCCGCGTCCCCCAAAGCTCTTCTCTCATAATGATCAGACCTCGGTTTGGATGACCGCGGAACCAGAAGGGGCGCGTCTCGGTTGGGGCGGGCTGATTGCCGACTACCCGATTCGATCCGGTGCGAATACAAATGAGGCGTTCACGTCGATCTCTTTAGCGGGAGGCGGTCCATTTTTGACCGGAGAGCGGAGCCGAAAGTTCCAAGTTTCCCCCAAAGGGGTTCAGCAAATTGAAGCCATTACAAAGCGAAAACTGTTTGGCTCTAAAGACCTGACGTCAATGTTCGAGCAGCACTTACGCGCGGCGGGAGGCCAGCAGGCCGGATATTATGAGCAGGACCTGTATGCAGCTGTGAAAAGCTCGATCGACAAAGGCGGGGACTTGGCGACGGTGCTTCAGGACTCCGTCGCGCTGTCGACGAAGTTTCCCGGGTCTTCGCTTGGACAGCAACTCGAAATGGCCGCTAAGATTATTGCTGTTCGCGGCGCGACGGGTGTCAGTCGTCAGATCTTCTATACCAATAAGGGCCGCTTCGATACGCACTCGGGCCAAGCATCGACCTTGCAGGAAAAACAGCTCGATATTGCCGAATCGGTGGCCGCTTTTCACGCCGCAATGATTGAGCTTGGTGAGAGCGAAAATGTGACGCTTTTCACAACATCTGAGTTTGGTCGGACCCTCGCAGTTAATGGCGACGGCTCGGACCATGGCTGGGGCAGCCATCACTTTGTCGTCGGCGGCGCTGTCGATGGGCAAAAAATCTTCGGATCAATGCCGCCATCTGAACTCGGACATGATTGGGATGCGGGCCGCGGACGGCTCATCCCGTCCGTCTCGGTTGAGCAATATGCCGCGACGCTTGGAAAGTGGTTCGGTCTGACCCTCGAAGAGCTGGATGAGGCACTGCCAGGTCTTGCAAACTCTGACCAGAAAACACTCGGCTTCCTCTAAGCCAAGCGCTCGACCCCCCGCCCGGGCCAGACAAGCTTTGGCGCTTTGCGGGGGCGGTCGAAACAGGGGGTTAAGTCGCTTGCGTGTTGATCACCTGCAAAAGCGAGTCTGGCGACGCGTAAGCCGTGAGAATTCCGCCTCGAGGCGCTTTTACAAAGGGCACTTTGAGACGGTTTGCCTCCGCTTCCGCGCTGGCAAGCCAATGTGTCGTCGTCTCACTTCCGGCCAGGACCACGGACGGTACGTTGAGAAACAGTCCATCTCTTAAAAAAGGGTCCTCAGCCAGTGTGTGAAACACCTCATAGTAGAGGGTTTCAGGCGCGATCTGCTCGACAAATGTGGCGGCGGCGAGGAAGTCTTTCTCATTCGCCAGTCGATATTTCAAATCGGCAGCACTCTTGGCATAAAAATCATCGTAAAAAGAGAGTGCGTTTCGCTTGATTTTGAATCTGAGGCCTCTGGCGGCCAGCTTAAAGCCCAGTTTGGTCAAGACGATCTGACGCGCCACCGGTTGAATCCAGATCGGACGGACCGCCTCGAACGTATCTTGGTTGAAAGTGGGATGGGAAAACACCGTAAAACCAATTGCCGGACACGTCTGACACAGACGATAGCAGACCGGATTGGCGCTGCTGACGCCGAGCAGAACGACATCTTCCAAATCCATCATCGCGATCGCGCGCATAATCACGGCGACCTCAGCCATAATGGCGGCGCCGCCCTTAACATTCGACTCGGTTAAAAGCTGGCGCGGCAAAGCCGGCGTTCCGCCAAAGCCAAGTCGACGGATATATATGACCCGAAAACCGTTTCGCTTCATCATTTCACAAAACGCAATTGACGGCGGATACGGAAAATCGATCGGGCTTAATATCAGCAGCGGGCGTAAGGTTTTGGTGTCTTTGACATAGTCCATCACTTCCAGTTCGATGGTCCCGGATCCCGGTTTAATCCGCTCAAACGAGCGCGGATCTGTCGGATTTCGTAACGGGACCGCGCTCGCAATAGGCACCGTATTGCCGACCGGCTGACGGTGGCTCACACCGATATTTTCGAGCGCTTTGAACTTGAAATTGACGCCGCTCATAGGTTTGCCATTGCTCCGCGTGAGTAATCTGTTCGGTTCATTTTTCGGGGGGCTAGACGCAATAGGTCTCACCTGGGACCGTTGCGGGTGGATTGGACATGCCCCCATACACCTTACCCAATCTTGCGATGCAAGCTTCAATCAACATATCGAGTCTCGCGCTGGAAAGACCGGCCGCGGCTTAAACAACAGCCTGAATCGACAGAAATTGAGCGGAACGCACAGAGCTGTGTCTGACAATGAACGCGTCGAGGAGGCCCCGCGATCTGATTTTAGATCGGGGATAAGGGGGTTCAGGTCGATGTCATGACCATCATATTTGGCAATCATCGCCATCGACACGAGCCCACACTCGGCCGCTACAATTGACTGCTGCATCCATTGTTTAGCGACACTCTGTAACCGTCCATTTTATATCAATATAATTATAATATTCGAGATCTTTTCATTTCAAATATTGTCATTTTCATTGAAAAATGCAACTCTCACCAAGCTCTATTCTGGAGCGCAGTAGCAAGCTAACGATGAAGAAAAAAGAGCAATATTACAGAATTGAGGCGCGTCAAAATCGATCGCGTTGCAGTTGGCCGTTCGAAGTGTTTGCGACATTCAGGATGTCCATCAATCGTAGATTTGCGGCCGATCATATCGCGTTTACACAGCGCACCTAGTCGCATCCACCCCCCACAGAGGGCGCGTCAAAGTCCCCCCAAGAGTCAAAGTCCCCGCCAAGAAAGGTCATTCTGGTTATGAAGATTGAATTTCGAACACTGGTCATCGCCATGTTTGTCGGCGTCGCTTTAGACACTCTGACAACCCTCATTGGCGTCCATTTCATAGGCGGCAGCGAGCTCAACCCAAGCTTTCCGCACCCGGGAATTCTCTTTCTTACGAGCAGTTTGATCTTACTCTTCGTGAGTGTGTGGTTCTTGCATTTGGCAAAGTACTTTCATTTTGAACGCGCCAACGATTTTGAGGCCAAAGACCTCTTTTTCAAGTCCCTATCACCTAGCATAAGATACTACCTGAAGACTCCGGAGGGTCGGTCGATCGTTGGGTTTTGGTTGGCGATATGCGGCTTATTGTTCGGGGTCATGAAAGCATGGGCAGGTATAAACAACCTCTCTAGCATGGTCTTTGGAGTTGGATGGGTGGATTTCCTCTACGTAGAGTCGCGGTTCTGGCATTTCTGGCTCGCCAATGCAGTAAACATAAGTGTTTCACTCGTTCTATGCTTTTTCTTTGTGAGAAGACTGCATCAAATTGGGTGACCTAAACAGTCAAGAGAATCGATTTCTCGAAACGGGGATCGTTTATTTGTTTTCAACATACGGAGACCAAAAACAAAATTTCTGATGGACAGCAAGCAGGCACTCGAATTGCGTGCCGGTGCACTTTATCAAAACCCCAAAAATCTGAACCGAAACCGAGCATGTCCTGACGAGCCCCATCTTTGGGCGGCTATAAGCTTTGTCCATTGATCTTGGACAAACCGTCTCATCCGGTGCGACGCTCGGCTATGATACCGACCGGAGAGATGGGGAAGACATTCAGCAAGATAAAGACGTTTGTTCCTCAGCATGCGCGCCAAGCAGACGGTTCGGCGCTCGCAGATTGGCGAGGCCTGTAGCGTTTAAAGCCACGCTCTTTGATCAAACAAAAGCTGACCTCCAAGATGGATTGGAAAATGCTGAAGCGGCTCTGAGGCGGGCCCTGGCTGACACCGAGTTGCCGAAATAGGCGCGTTCGACGACCGTCTTTTATCTCGATTATTTGGATAGAAAGCCCTGCGATCTGCTTATACTGATAGGCAGATACGAACTTACCGAGTATTTGCCTCCCTGTTGAACCTCGCCGTCTAGCCTAGATCATGCGGGATGCTTCAACCGCACGCGAAAGTCCGACCCATGGAAACCGAGTTTGAGATTGCCGCGCCGCTCGTCCAGGCGCTCGCAAACAAGGGGTATGAGGCCTTAACGCCGGTTCAAGAAGCCGTGCTCGACCCTGGCTTGGTCGATCGCGACTTATTGGTGTCGGCGCAGACCGGGTCGGGCAAGACCGTCGCGTTCGGATTGGCCCTTGCCAGCGCTCTCTTGCAAGGCGAAGCCGTTTTGCCGGAGGCGGCGATCCCCGCCGCTTTGATCGTGGCGCCGACGCGCGAGCTGGCGCTGCAAGTGACGAAAGAGTTGCAATGGCTGTTTGCGCCCGCCGGCGGGCGCGTGGCAGCTTGCATTGGCGGGGTCGATATTCGCGACGAACGCCGCGCGCTCTCGAAAGGCCCGCATTTCGTGATCGGCACACCCGGACGCCTGGTTGATCATATTCGCCGCGGGTCTTTAGACCTCAGCGACCTGCAAACCATTGTTCTCGATGAGGCCGATGAGATGATGGATATGGGCTTCCGCGAAGAGCTTGAATATATCTTAGACGCCGCGCCTGAAGATCGGCGCACGCTGATGTTTTCAGCCACGGTCTCAAAACCGATCGCGCGCCTTGCCGCGACCTATCAAAATGACGCGGTGCGCCTCAATACGGTGCAATCGCAGTCTGCGCATAGTGACATCTCTTACCAAGCGATGACGGTGACCCCGGCAGATGTTGAGAAAGCGGTCATCAACACGCTCCTCTTACATGACGCGCCGAATGCAATTGTGTTCTGCTCGCGCCGCGATGCTGTGAACAAGCTGACATCACGGCTGACCAATCGCGGCTTTTCCGTCGTCGCCTTGTCTGGCGAGTTCAGCCAGAAAGAACGCAGCAATTCGGTGACAGCGATGCGCGACGGCCGCGCCCGGGTCTGCGTCGCAACCGATGTTGCGGCGCGGGGGCTGGATTTGCCGGGTCTGGACCTGGTCATCCATGCCGACTTGCCGCGCAATAAAGAGGGCCTGCTCCACCGCTCCGGCCGTACTGGCCGCGCGGGGCGACATGGCGTCTGCGCGCTGATCGTGCCGGTCCGGGCGCGGCGGCGAACCGAGCGCCTTCTGCACGAGGCCAATGTCACAGCAGACTGGCGCTTACCGCCCTCCGCGGCTGAGATCGAAGCGGCTTTGAACGAAAAATTACTGGTCAATGACGTGTTACAATCGCCGCCAGATGAAACAGAGGCCGGCCTGGCCACGGCGCTGCTCGAAAAATACAGCGCCGAGCATCTCGCAGCGGCGATTGTCCGACTGACCCGGGCAACGGATTCGGCGCCGGAAATTCTGCAAGATCCGGGCGCGGACAAGCAATCCCGTCCCCGCCAAGACAAGTTTGACCCAGATCGAGATTTCCCGCGCGCGGAGCGACGCGACCATGGCGGCCGACGTGGATCGGATTTTCCAGACGGCGCGTGGATTAAGCTCGGTGTCGGGCGCAAGAAAAACGCCGACCCTAAATGGTTGATCCCGATGTTGTGCAAATCAGGTGGGTTTTCGCGCAACAGTATCGGCGCGATCCGCATCGACGCGGATGCCACATATGTCGAATTGAAACCGAGCGCCGCCGAGCAATTGCTGGACGCGGCGGGTGAGCGTCAGATTATCGACAAAAGCATCTGGGTGGGCCGCTCGGATGAACCGCCGGCCCCGGCCGCGCGACCAAAACCGAATAAGGATTTCAATCGCAAAGGTCCAAAAAAGGTCCGGCGCGCCACGTCAGATACGGGCGACAAAAAGAAGGTCCAAAAGAAGCGCACAGGCCCCAAAAAGCCCCGTGGCCCAAACGGCGAAAAGAAACGCAGCAAGAAACCGAGTCCTCACGCATAAGACAGCGTGAGCGGATTTATTAGCCGCGCTTGTGAGTGGACGCGATGTGGTGGTGTGGTGTGTGGGTCATCAGGCGGGGGCATAAGCCTTCCTCTAACCCCGAGTTCGCGTTGCTAGAATGAACGAAATCTGCGCTCGCGTCTGATCATCATTTTTTCGACATTTGTCTTCGGTCATTGAGCAAATGCTAAAACGATCTGCATATACCTCAATTCGATCTCCGCTATGCGTAGCTCCGACTAACAAAAATCGACCGTTTCCCGGAGCTGCCGAGCTTAGAATCCCGGAATTGACCACATATGTACGACGCCGTCAGGGTCTCGAACGGCAAACAATTCTGCGCAGTCTTGGAGGTCGTCGAACCGATGAGGTGCTCTAGGAAACAGATTAGTTCTGATGCGTGGACGCACAGCGGTTTCAACCGGAATGCACTCGATCGGCCACGGCCATTCTTCAGGCTGATCAACAGTAAAACTGATCGCTCTAATGTTGGTATCTAAATCGTGATGTTCGTGGATGGCGATCGCATTTTCAGGCAACCAATCAGGTATCCATCCACGAATAATTGCTCCGTCGGCGTTCACTTCATCCATGTTCTCATATGTCGAGTACATTCTGAGATCGTTGAAACATGCGGTAAGCGCAACCGACGCAATCATAGCGATCCCCAGATTGATCCAGCGCATATTTCATCCTGACGTTCGGGGGAATTGTACTTTGCCTTATGACTTTTGTATGTCCGCCTCGACGCCCAAAGCGAGCATTGCGCGCGTGTCCCATTTGGGCCACTTTTATATCCTTCGACTTGGCGGTTACGCGCTTACCCATATATCGAGATCAACATGGCAGAATTTCTGTTCCTAATGCACTCCGACACACGCGAACCGGTTATTGAGACGAACTGGACCGCTTACACTGAAAGACTTGTTTCCATCGGCGCGATGAGAGCGGGAAGCGCGATCGGGGGCGGGAGGAGTTTTCGGCATTCTGGGCAACCCGCCCGTCTCACAGATCATATTGTCGGATACCTCAAAATTGAAGCGGAGAGCATCGATCACGCTGTCACCATGCTTGACGGCAATCCGACCTACGAAGCGAACGGTACAGTAGAAATCAGAGAACTCCCTCAATCCCGCTAATTGGAACGGGCTATAGGTCCCTGGGCCAGGTCTAGACCTCTAGCTTGAGCGGGCAATGGTCGGAGACCACCGGGTCGGAAACCACTTGGAAATCGACGACATCTACCGCGTCATTGATCAGCATATAGTCCGCAAATTTGTTGGGTTTCTCATATAGCGGCGTGCGCGTGCTTTGATAGGCGCGCGCCAGCACGAACTCCTCAAATCCATTCTGGCGAAGATAGGTCAGCGTTTCGCTCTCGGGGCCTATATTGAAGTCGCCGCAAATGATCGCAGCGTCGCCGGGCTCTGCGATGCGGTTGGAGAGCGCCAAAAGACGGCGCGCTTGGGCCGCTCTTTCCGGCGTGTCCATTTTGCCGCGTAAATCGCGTAATCCATGCATATGGGTCACGCACACAGCGCGATCTTTTTCAAAATCATACAGCCGCACAGCATGCGCGGTTCGCGAGCGCGGATGATCACCATAGCCATTTGCAGAGAAAGACTTGTGCACGAAGCCTTGGGCTTGGGCGATGATCGGGATGGTTTTGCGCACAAAGGTCGCCACGCCCCATTGCGAGGCAATCGCCATCTCGTCGTGCCACAGCACCCCCTGCGCGGCGGGGCAAAAATAGGCGGCGTGATCCGGCAAAGCCAGGCACATGTCGCGAAAGAAGTTGGCTCTTTGCGCCAACACATGATCGCCATCCCGATAGGTGAGCCAGTCTTCCGTCGTCTTCGGACTATGAACCACTTCTTGCAGGCACAGCACATCTGGCGATTCAGCCGCAATATATTCCGATAGGGCCTGGTGAAGCTTGCCGCCCCAGCCGTTCAAACAGATGATCCTCATCGGCTTCGACTAGCGCAGATCCTGACGATTGGCGACCGCGGCTTGGCCAGACTGAGCCGGACTGAGCAAGACTGGGCGAGACCGGGCCAGTCTCAGTCGCTTATGGGTCCGCCGACGCCCCCTGCGACGCGCGGCGGACGGGCAAGTGTTTCTTGCCCCAATCTTTGAACGCGACCAGAGCCGGGGCGAATTCATGGCCTTTTTCGGTGAGGACATATTCATACCGCTTGGGGCGCTCCGAATAGGCGCGCTTGTCCAAGATGCCGGCCTCGACCAAACGCTTTAACCGGTCCGACACAATGTGCCGCGTGGCGCCGGTGCTGTCGGCAAATTGGTCAAAACGCGATAAACCGAGAAAGCAATCACGCAGGATGAGCAAGGTCCAACGATCGCCAACCAAAGATAAAGTTCGGGCAACCGGGCACCAATTATCGTCAAGATCTGTCCACTTCATCCTTGCATCCTTAACCTGATTTGCCTTAAGTTCCAAATCAGAACTTTGACGACCGCTTTTTGGGTCCTCAAAGCCGTGACGGAGGACTTAAAATGGCCAAGACGCTAGAATTCTTTTTCGACTATATCAGCCCCACTTCCTTTATCGCGCGTGCGCCCTTGCGCGGCGTGTTGGAGCGCACCGGGGCAGAGCTTCAGTTAAGGCCACTCTTCCAAGGTGGGGTGATGAAAGCCACGGGCAATTCGCCGCCCGGCATGGTCCCGGCCAAGGGCAAATATATGGCGGAGGACATGGCGCGAATCTGTAAACGCTATGGGCTGGAGCTGCATTTCAATCAGCATTTTCCGATGATGAATACCCGTCCGCTGACCTGTGCCACGCTGCGCCTTGCGGAGGATCCGGACCTGCAGATGAGATTTTTCGAAGCGGCTTGGAAGCACGTCTGGGGTCTGCCGGGCGGCGGCATTGATTCCGGCGACGAGGCCCAGTTCAAAGCGGCCTTCGCGGCCGAAGGTCTTGATGCGGACACGCTTTGGGAACTCGGGAATGACCCGGAGTCAAAAGCGATGCTGCGCGCCAATACAGAAGAGGCCGTGGAGCGCGGCGCGTTTGGCTCTCCGACCTTCTTTGTCGGCGATGACATGTTCTTCGGCCATGACCGGCTGGACTATGCCGAAGAGGCCTTGAGCTCTTAGGTCCGCCTCGCACCGGTCCGGGCCTAGAATAAGGTCAGTCTGGTGCCGCCGCCGCATCCGCGTGCAACCGCTCAATCACGGCTGCCGTCAGGGTTTCAACGCCGTGATTGCGCGCCGGTGTGAAGCCAAACCGCGTCACGATCAAACGCTCCGACGGAATCACGACCACCATCTGACCTTGATAGCCGCCAAGATAATACAGATCGTCGGGTAGGTTCGGAAACAGCCGATCTCGGTCTGGGTCTTTGGGGTTTCGATTGAGCCAAACATGCGCGCCATACTCATTGCCTTCCGCGGTTGGGGTCGGCGTGGTGAGATAGGTCACCCAGCCGTCCGGCAGCATTCTTTGGCCGTCCCAAACCCCATCTTGCAGCATGAATTGACCCAAACGCGCCCAGTCGCGGGCCGAGGCATAGAGATAAGACGAGCCGATAAAATTGCCGCTGCGGTCGGCTTCAAATGTCGCTGTGCGAATACCGAGCGGACGAAACAAGCGGTTTTGCGAAAACGCGTAATAGGCCTGCAACGTGTCGCCGACAGCGCGCCGGACAATGCTGGACACGATATTCGTCGTGCCGGAGGAGTAAGACCAGATCGTATCGGGATCGCCGATCAAGGGCTTCGACGCGGCAAAGGCGGCGGTATCGGCTTCGCTCGAAAGCATGTGCGTCACATCGGTCGAGACTTCATAAGTCTCGTTAAACTCCAAGCCGCTGCTCATGCGCAGCAAGTGATCCAAAGTGATCGCGGCGCGCGGATCATCGGGGTCGCTTTGCCAAGCGGGCACATTGGCGCGGTCGAAAACGGATAAAGCCCCATCCTCGACCAAAAGGCCGACCATCAGCGCAGTGACACTTTTCGCCATAGACCAACCGATCAGCGGCGTGTCCGGCGAGACCCCATCGGCATAGCGTTCCGCCACTAAGACCCCATCATGGACGATGGTTATGGCTTTTGTGTTTTTCGGCGCGCCGGGTGCATCTTCGGCAAAGGCGGCGTCTAATAAATCATCGAACCGGTCGGTCAGATCCGGGGCGGCGCGTCCGAGGGGCCATGCGACCTGCTCGGCCAATTCGAGCGCGGGCAGCGCCGTCACCGGCATCGCGACATCGCGCTCGCCCGGCGATAGAAGCGTGCAGCCAATGCCTGGCGTGAAAATCGCGCGGCGTTCAAACAATCCGTAAAGCTTCGTCGTCACGCTCGGCCTGTCAGTGTCTAATCTGTAAGAGATATTGGCGAGCGTGTCTGACGCGCCAATCAGCGCTTCTTCGTGGACGGTTTCGAGCGGAAAGCCGCTGAGAAAATGTCCCGAACACAGATTCTTCGCGGCATAGCCGCTGCCACTGCGGGCGAGCGGTCCAAAGCTCGTATAAAGATAAGCGGCTGCGCCGAGCAGGAGCAGGACCAATCCAATCGCAATTTTTTTCAACATATAGGCCTCCCACGAGCGCATTTCGGCTCTTATTGAGGCTTTGATTTCATGGCCGAGGCCAAACTTCAACCGGGTTAGGCGTCGATTCCAGCGGCTTTCGCCAATTGCGCCAGCGACACTTCCGGCCGCGGACCATAATGTGAGATCACTTCCGCGGCCGCGATATGGCCGAGCTTGGCACAGGTTGCGAGCGGCAAATCACGGGCCACACCGAACAAAAAGCCCGCCGCATATTGGTCGCCAGCGCCCGTTGTATCGACAACCTCGCTAATCGGTTCGGCTGGCACCGCTATCGGATCACCATCGCCAATCACGACCGAGCCTTTTTCGCTGCGAGTGATCGCGGCAAGCCCGGTCTCTTCGCGCAGCTTGTCCACAGCGGCATCGAAATCGCGAGTCTCATAGAGGCTGAGCAATTCTTCCTCATTGGCAAAAAGGATATCGATTTGCGTGCGGATGAGTTGGCGAAAGCTGTCGCGGTGGCGGTCCACACAGAAACTGTCTGACAAAGTCAATGCCACTTTGCGACCCGCCGCATGGGCGATCTCAGCGGCGTGCACAAACGCCGATTTGGCGACGTCCTTGTCGAACAGATAGCCTTCCAGATAGAGGATCAAGCCCGCTTCGACGGTCGCGCGATCGACATCTTCTGGCGAAAACTCAACCGACGCGCCGAGAAATGTATTCATGCTGCGCTTGCCATCTGGCGTGACGAAAATGATCGAGCGGGCGGTCGCGGGTCCGCCGACAAGCGGGCGCGTATTGAACAGAACGCCGCCGGTTTCCATGTCGGATTTAAACACTTTGCCGAGCCGGTCATCGGCGACTTTGCCGACATAAGCGCCCTGGCCGCCAAAGCTGGCAATTCCGGCAATCGTATTGGCACCCGATCCACCAGACGTTTCGACCGCATTCACTGACGCTTTGGTCAAAAGATCTGCGCGGTCTTCTTCGATCAGGTTCATGGCATCCTTATGGATGCCCCATTTTTCGAGAAACGCATCATCCTGAGCGGAGATCACATCGACAATCGCATTGCCCAAACCGACCACATCATAAACCACTGCTGTCATTGACATATCCTTGACATATCCTGGGAAATCGTCCCCGGCGGCATGTGCCAGATGCAGAGGCTAGACGCAACTCAACAGGCCAGTTATGCGGCGGCTATGACTGTTATCGCTTATCTTTCATCCAAAGTAACGCTGCCCGGCTCACCCTTGCGCCGTCCGGACGCGTTCGAGCATGATCGCATGATGACCGCCCTGCGTGCGCCGTTCGAAGCCCACGGCATGGCCATCGAAGATGTCGATTGGGCCGACGAGACCCAAGACTGGTCGCGATTTGCGGCAGCGCTGATCGGCACGACTTGGGACTATTGGAATGACCCGGCGCGATTTATCGAGACGCTTGAACGCATTGAGCGCCAGACCCGGCTCTTCAACGCCTCCGAGACCGTGCGCTGGAATAGTGACAAACGGTATTTGCAAGGCTTGCAAAGGCGTGGTGCGAAAACGATTCCGACGCTCTGGATCGACCGGGTGGACAGCTCGGCCTGTGCCCAGGTCTTTGTCGATTTAGACTGTCAGGACTTGGTGTTTAAGCGCCAAATCGGGGCCGGGGCAGATGGTCAATTTCGTCTGACCCCAAACGATCCTTGCCCGGACATGCCACACCCGATGATGGTCCAACCGTTCCAAAAAGCGATCCAAACAGAGGGCGAATATAGCTTCATTTTCATTGATGGCGGCTTCTCTCACGCGCTCCTCAAGCAAGCAAAATCCGGCGATTATCGCATTCAATCAGCCTATGGCGGGGTCGAGACGAAGATCACGCCAAGCGACGCAGATCTGGCCAGTGCCAAAGCGATCCTAGACCTGCTCGATACGCCGCCCCTTTATGCCCGCGTCGACATGTTGCGCGGTGCCGATGATGGCATGCTCCTGATGGAGCTCGAACTGATTGAGCCTTATCTCTATCCGCTGGAAGGTCCGGAGCTTGGCCCGCTCTTGGCGGCCGCTATGGCCAAGCGTTTAGGGCTTTAAGGCGGATCGCTGCGCTTCATAAAACGCGATCGCGGCGGCATTTGAGACATTCAGGCTTTCCATCTGCGCGGCAATCGGGATGCGCGCCAGCTCAGCGCAGGCTTTCGCCACCCCAGGCCGAAGCCCGGGCCCTTCAGCGCCCAGCACAATGGCGAGCTTAGACGCTCCGCGGACCGCCGCATCAATCAAAGCCTGCCCCTCACCCGCCAAGCCGACCGTATGATATCCAGCCTCGTTCAAGGCCTCGATGGCGCGGGCAATATTGACCACCCGGCACTCGTCCACCGTCTCGATCGCGCCAACGGCCGCCTTGGCCACACTTCCCGAAATGGCTGGCGCATTGCGGGTTTGCAGGACCAAAGCCCCAAAGCCGAACGCCGCAGCGGAGCGATACACCGCGCCGAGGTTTTGCGGATCGCTGACCTGGTCGAGAATCACCACGCGCGGAAGACCGCGCTTGATCACGTCTTCAATTTGGACCGGGTCGATCGGATCAAATTGCGCCGCGATCCCTTGGTGAACGGAATCGCGCGGCAGCAGCGCATCAATCGCGCCGGGCTCCATCAGTTCAGCTTTGCCGGGCTTCGCGGCCAAGCGATCCAAGCCATTTTTGGTCGCCACCAAACGCTGCAAGTTTCGCTTTGGATTGGCCAGCGCGGCGCTGACCGCATGCACGCCCCACAGCCAGCCTTGGCCGCTGGCAGGCGGGCGCGAGACGGATTTGCGCCTGTATGAATTAGGACGGTTGCGCGGGCGGGGCTTGCTCATTATAAGGCCGGTTCCGGTTCAAGGACGGAGGTGTTTCAGCCCCCTTCTGGCGGTCGGAAACCGCGGCGTCAAATGGCGTTGTGTAAGTCACCCTGGAGGGGTGGGAGAGTGGTTAAATCCAGCAGACTGTAAATCTGCCCGCTTTGCGTACACTGGTTCGAATCCAGTCCCCTCCACCACTTGCACAATCCATGCTATAGAGGCCCGGACCCTGAGCGGGTATAGCATAGTGGTAATGCACCAGCCTTCCAAGCTGTGTAGCTCGGTTCGATTCCGTGTACCCGCTCCAACTGTCCTGGTTTGAGGCCCCGACTGACCGCGCAGGTTTGCGGTCGTGTGCGCTGCAACCATGCACGCCGCACAGGTCAAACTCTCCTCGCCTCGGTAGATTTGTGGAACCACGCCCTCGATAAGTCTTACTTCTGGGGAACAGACCGCTGATTTTTGAAGAAATATTGAAAATATCTTATTCTGTGCTTGAGCGACCCGGCGCGGCTGGTTAACGATCGGTAAAAGACCACGCTGGGAGTAGAGTATGCGCATTTCCGTCTACCTTGTATCATTGGCCGCCGCGCTCGCGCTGATGCCGTCCGCCGTCGGACAAGGGTTTGAGGCCGAGGACTTGGTGTCCGAAACCGAAACCTGGTTCCAGGCCCCGGCAATCTCACCCGATGGCACGACGATCGCGTTCGCGGCGCATGGCGACATTTGGACCGTTTCCAGCGCCGGCGGCAACGCCATCGCGGTGACGCGCGATAATGGCTGGGACGGGATGCCGGTCTGGTCGCGTGATGGCGCCAGGCTCGCTTTTGCCTCTGACCGAAATGGCAATCTAGACGTGTTCGTGATGAATGCCGACGGCACGGGTCTGCAGCGCCTCACCTATCATGACGCCAATGATTATCCGAGCGACTTCGCCCCAGATGGCAGCGGCGTCCTGTTCGCGTCATCGCGCGGCCAATCGGCGGGCTCCAGCTATTTCCCGACCGGCGCATTGCCGCAGCTCTATCAAGTCCCGGTGGCCGGCGGGACCCCGCGAATGGTGACCACGGTTCCAGGCATGGAGGCGCGTTACAGCCCAGATGGCACCAAAATCGCCTATCGCGACGAAAAAGCCTATGAGAATGAGTGGCGCCAGCGCGATGTCAGCTCGTTCGCGCGCGATGTCTGGATCTATGATCTGCAAACCGGCACCCACACCATGGTCACTGATACGCCCGGCGGCGATCATGCCCCGGCTTGGTCGGCGGATGGGCTAAGCCTGTTCATGCAATCGGAAGTCGATGGCGACACGTTTAATCTGCGCCGCGTTGATCTCAGCACAGGTCAAAGCGAGACCCTGACGCAACATGGGCCGCATCCCGCCCGGGCCACGTCGATCAGTGCCGATGGCACTTTGGTCTACACATACCATGGCACGCTCCACAAAATCGCGCCCGGGGGCCAATCAGAGGCGCTTTCAATTACCGTCCCGGCGGGCCGGATAGGCGGCGAAGACAAGCCGCTCATGGCGGCGGGAAATATTTCAGAATTTGATATCTCTCCGGATGGATCTGAAATCGCTTATGTGTTTCGCGGCGAGATTTTCGTGACCGATACAGAGTTTGCCGACACAGTTCGCGTCACTGATACGACCGGCCAAGAGCGGTCCGTTTCATTCTCACCGGACGGCCGCACGCTGATCTATGCCGCCGAAGAAGAGGGCGGCTGGGGCATCTATGAGACCGGCATTGCCGAGGAAAACGCCCCGCGCTTTTCCCTCTCGGTGCAGTTTAAAACCAAGCAAGTCTATAAGCCAAAGACTGGCAACGCTTTTCAGCCAGCCTATAGCCCGGATGGCGAGACCATCGGCTTCATCGAAAATCGCGACTTGATCCGGGTCATGGACCGCAACGGCGCTGATCGCAAAACGATTTTCAATGCAGAACAAAACTACTCTTATTCAGATGGCGATATCAGCTTCCATTTTTCGCCGGATTCGAAATGGATCGCCGCCGATTACACCCCGCGCGGCTATTATTTTTACACCGATATTGGTCTCGCCCCAGTCGACGGATCCGCGCCCGCGCAAGATATCTCGCTCAATGGCTATTATGATGGCGCCCCGGTTTGGCATTCGAGCGGCGATTTAGTCTATTGGTTCACCGATCGCTATGGCGAGCGCACGCACGGGTCTTGGGGCTCTGAAGGGGATATTGTGGCCGCGTTCTTGACCGAAGCCAGCTGGACCCGCTTCAATCTGTCAGAACAAGAACGCGCCGCCCTGGAAGATTCTGGCGACGGCAAAAGCGAAGACGAGGATGAAGACGCGAAAGACGAAGATGAAGATGAGGAGGAGGACGACACACCAAAAGCCGACATCGCCAAACTCCTCAATCTTGTCGCCTTGCGCGAAGAGGACGCCGATATCGAGATTGATTTCGAGGCGATCAAAGATCGAACCATCCGTCTAACCCCGCAATCCTCTGATCTCGCCGATGCGGTGCTCGGTCCGGATATGAAGAAACTTTATTATCTCGCCGCGTTTGAAGGCGGGTATGATCTTTGGGTCAATGACTTGGTTGAAGGCGGGGCCAGCAAAGTCGCCGCCCTTGGCGCCGACTCAGCCAGCATGTCGATCTCTGATGATGGCTCGATGCTGGTCATCTTAGCCGATGGCGGGTTGCGACAGGCCAAGCTCGGCGATGATGTTAAAGTCAAACCGGTCGAGACCAATGCAGAAATGCGCCTGCGTACAGACGCGGAACGGTTATATATTTTCAACCACACTTGGCACCAGGTGGCGGACAAATTCTATGATCCCGCCTATCATGGGGTGGATTGGGACGCGATGGAAGCGGCCTATAAGCCGAAAGTTGCCGCCGTCTCGAACAATCGCGACTTTGCCGTTCTGATGTCTGAACTGCTCGGCCAGCTGAATGCCAGTCACACCGGCATGCGCTATCGCAGCGGCCGAAACGGGAGCAGCGATCAGACCGCAGCGCTTGGTGTGATCTTCGATCTCGATGGCGGCAACGGCCTGCGCATTGGTGAAATTCTCGATGATGGGCCGCTCGACCGCGACGCTTTGGATGTCGAAATGGGCGACCGGATCACCGCAATTGACGGCCAATCGATTACGGGCACCCAAAACGCTTTCGAATTGCTCAACCGCAAAGCCGGGGACCGGGTGCGTCTGACGCTTGGCAATAAAAACACGACGATCACAGTGCGCACATATTCGCGCCGAGACGAAGGGGCGGCGCTTTACGACCGCTGGATCGAAAGACGGCGCGCCATTGTCGAAGCGCGCTCAGACGGACGGATTGGCTTTGTCCATATTCGCTCCATGAACGATACTGGCTTCCGGCAAATCTTCTCCGAATTATTCGGTCGAAACTTTGATAAAGAAGCGGTGATTGTCGATACGCGGTTCAATGGCGGGGGCTGGTTGCATGATGACCTCGTCACGTTGCTTGATGGCGAGTCTTATTTCAATCTCCGAGCCCGCGATCGGATCGTGTCCGGGGCCCCGGAAGAACGCTGGACGAAGCCCTCGGCTGTGGTGATGAATGAGGGCAATTATTCCAACGCGCATATGTTCCCTTACGCCTATGACTTATTTGATATCGGCCCGACGGTCGGCATGCCGGTGCCGGGCACAGCCACCGCGGTTTGGTGGGAGGGCCAGGTGTCGGGCGATTTGGTCTTTGGGATTCCGCAACTTCCCGTCCTCGACCAACAAAATCAGCCGCTTGAAAACCAAGAGCTTCAGCCGGACATTTTAGTCGACAATGCCCCGCAATTCGCAGAAGCGGGCCGCGATCTTCCGCTTGAAACGGCCGTAGATGCGCTCCTGACGACCCTGGCGACGGAGTAAACGCCAAACCCCCAATCTAAAAAGGGCGATGCGTCTTGCGCACCGCCCTTTATTTTTGGCAAATCGATGGTCTTATTTTGGGTGGCAGATTACGGGCAGCCAGGAATAGCCTTTGACGAAAGAGCTCGACACGCGGCTCGGCTCGTCCAGCACTTCGACATGCTCAAACCGCTCGAGGATCTCTTCCCACAAGATCCGCAATTGCAGTTCTGCGAGCCGATTGCCGACACAGCGGTGAATGCCGAAACCGAATGAGACATGATTGCGCGCTTGTTTACGATCGATGATGAGCTGGTTCGGATCTTCGTCCCAAAATTGCTCATCGCGATTTGCCGAGACATACCACATCGCGACTTTGTCGCCTTTGCGGATCGTCTTGCCGTGCATTTCAACATCTTCCAGCGCGGTGCGGCGCATATAAGCCAGCGGGGTTTGCCAGCGGATCACTTCCGAGACCATATTTGGGATCAGGTTGGGATCGGCTTTGAGTTTCGCATATTGCTCAGGAAACTTATTCAGCGCGTAGACGCCGCCAGACATAGAGTTTCGCGTCGTATCATTGCCGCCGACAATCAGCAGAATGACATTGCCCAACATTTCGAACGGATCGAGATCCCGCGTGTCTTTGCCATGGGCCAGCAAGCTCATTAAATCACCGGCCGGGTCAGCGGTTTTGCGTTCTTGAAAGATCTGCCAAAAAACTTGACCGCATTGGGTCAGTTCTTCGCGCCATTGTTCCATCCCGCCTGGACAAATGTCTGGATCAGTTGGGTTGGTGGTCACGTCCGACCAGCGGGTTAATTCCCGGCGTCGCTCTTGCGGATAATTGAACAAGGTGGCGAGCATCATCGCGGTCAATTCAATCGAAACCGCATTGACCCAATCAAACGGTTCGCCCGTCGGCAAATTGTCGAGCACCGCTTGGGTGCGCTGGCGAATAAGCGGCTCATATTCGCGCAAAGCGGTCGGCGCGACGGCCGGTTGCGCGGTCTTGCGTTGTTGCGAGTGGATCGGTTCATCAGCGGTAATGAAACTGCGGCCGACAATGCTCTGCGTCATGTTTGAAAGCGTAATCCCGCCCTGTTCGGAATCTGAGGAAAACCGCTTATGATCGGTATCGATCGCCATCACGTCTTTATAGCGGGTGATCGACCAATACGGCCCGAACACACTGTCTGGCGTGTAATGGATCGGGTCTTCTTTGCGCAAACGCTCAAACCGATCCCACATTTTATATTGCCGCCAAACTTCGACATCGGCGAGATCGATGGTCGCAAGATCCAATTCACTGGCCGGCACAACCGGGGCGCCGCGCTCTAAATAGCCCTCATAAGTCGGCGCGCGATAAGCGAGTTTTGGTCGCTCGAGCCGACCCGCCAATGCAAAATCTGAATCGGGCATAGAGGCTCTCCACTCATAATCGACAAGCCACGGTCTAAACCGTTTACCGCAAGGGAAGACAATGCACGCAATTGGACGCGAAAGCGGCCCGCTGCTGAAGTGTTTTACGAAATCAAGTCAGAGATTTAACTGCGTTTCGCGGTCAATCGCCGACACAACTCATCCAATTGCTCGAGATCGCCATAGCGAATGCGAAGCTCGCCGCCTTTGGCGCCCTGGCGAATGTCCACTTTCAAACCCAAGACGCGCGCGAGATCGCTTTCCAGGGCCTCCGTGTCGACATCCTTATCCGCCTGATGAATCTTCTTGGCCAGCGTCTCAAGTGACCCGCCCTCTTTCAGGCGCTTCACTAAGGATTCGACGTCGCGCACCGACATGGACTTCATCACCGCCATCTCAACCACACGATCAGGATCTGGCGCGCCGAGCGCTGCGCGGGCATGGCCAGCAGACACCCGGCCCTGGCGAAGATGCTCCCGCGAGGCCTCGCCGAGATTGAGCAGGCGCAGCGTATTGGCAATGTGCGCGCGCGACTTGCCGACGCTATCAGCCAAGTCTTCTTGGGTCCGCCCGAATCGCTTGATCAACGCGCCATAGGCTTCGGCCTCTTCGACCGGGTTCAGATCTTCACGTTGAACATTTTCAATAATGCCAACTTCGAGCAATTGCAGCTCGTCCATATCGCGGACGACGGCGGGAATGGTTTTGAGGTCGGCGCGCTGCGCGGCCCGCCACCGACGTTCGCCGGCAACAATCTGATACTGGCCCGGCGCGTCCGGATCTGGGCGCAGCAAGATCGGTTGTAAAATGCCGCGCTGACGGATCGACACGGCAAGCTCATCCAACTCTGTTTCAGAAAACGTACGACGCGGCTGGGCTGGATTTGGGCGGATATTTTTGAGCTTATACTCGTCCAAATCAGGGAAAGGGGTGGACGAGTATAAGCTCAAAAA
>JBCBYJ010000090.1:0-7279 GCA_039815905.1 Pseudomonadota bacterium
TGTCACCATCGGCATCGCTGGCCGCGACCGTCAGCGCCGTTGTTTGGTTCTCCGCCACAGAGGCCGTCGCCGCGCTGGTGATGACGGGGGCGACATCTGGATCGGGTACAGGCACCTCGGGCACGGCCGGGTCGTCATCATCGTCTTGCGACAAGGCCCCCGCAACGGCTATGCCGCCGCCAATGCTCAATGCAATCGGCGCTCGGATCGCAAAAACGCTCACCGTTTCAGCAATCGCCACAAGCTCAGCGGCGAGGCTTTCCGAAATATAATAAGTGCCATCCACGAGCGTGAAATCAGCCGCGCTAACGGTTTGTAGAGAGCCGCTCTCAAACACAAGTTCCAAGTCACCGGTTTCGGTCAGGCGCCAGCTTTGTAGCGAGTCGAGACTGTCAATGGCAATACCCGGATCACCCTCCTGGCCTTCAGCGGCACCTGTGAGGAAGAGGCCCACTGCACTTGCAGAGATCAGTGTTTTCGATCGACGCGCGAACCGTTTAAGGACGTGTTCCTTAATATCAAGCCTTGCCATTACTGCACCCTCTATCGTTTAGATCCCGCTTGACGTTTTTAAACTTAAATAAGGCGAAGTTACAAAAATAAATCCTTTGAAATATGATAATAGAGACGCTTGGAAAACTTTCATCCAAGACGGTTGGCGGTGCAGGGCAAATTTGAACCAGACGTCCACGGATGTTCCGATGTGTGCAAGACGGGACAGAGCACTTATGTTTTCCGCGCCGCACACGAGACTGGCACGTCATCTAATGATGTTATCCCAAGCATCGCCTCACCAAACCACCCTTCTGAGCCATGCGTCACCGGGCAGACTTGTCGGCTGAGACTAAAAGATATATCTTTTGAGGGTGGAGGATGGTTTGGCGCAATCCCTGTTTGATAAATTGTGGGCACAGCATCGGGTCTGCGACGCAGGCGATGGCGCGGATTTGATTGCGATCGACCGCTTGCTCTTGCATGAACGCACCGGCAGTGTCGCGTTGAAGTCCCTTGCCGCGCAGGGCCTCGCTGTGAAAGATCCGTCGCGCGTCTATGCGATTATGGATCATATTGTCTCGTTTCGGAGGGGCCGCGGCAGAGACGAGGCGCGCAGCCCCGGCGGCGAGGCTTTTATCACCGAAACCCGCGCCATGGCGCAGGCCGCGGGCATTCATTTGATCGATACAGACGATCCGAGCCAAGGCATTGTCCATGTCGCGGCGCCTGAGCAAGGCATTGTCCTGCCGGGTTTTTCGATTGTCTGTCCGGACAGCCATACATGCAGTCTTGGCGCGTTTGGCGCGATGGCGTGGGGAATCGGATCGAGCGAGGCGGAACATGTTATGGCGACCGGCGTGCTGCGCGCGACCAAGCCGAAACAGATGCGCGTCCAGATTGACGGCCGGCTGCGCCATGGCTGCTCGGCCAAAGACATTGCGCTGTATTTGATCGCAAAATATGGCACCGCGGGCGGCAAGCGCTGCGCGATTGAGTTTTGCGGCTCGACGGTGACGGCGCTGTCGCTCGAAGGGCGATTGACCTTGTGTAATATGGCGGTTGAGTTTGCGGCCTATTCGGCGGTGATGGCGCCGGATGAGACTGTGCTGGCTTATGCCACGGCGCGCTTGCCAGAGCGCACAAACCGGGCCGCCGCCACCGCGCATTGGCAAGGCCTGCAATCCGATGCCGACGCGGCGTTTGATTATGAGATCCACATTGACGCGGCAGACATCTCGCCGCAAATCAGCTGGGGTACGAGCCCAGAAGAAAGCCTAGCCTTGGGTGATACCGTGCCAATCGATGCCGCCGCGCGGGCGCTTGATTATATGGGGCTGGCGGCAGGGCAGCGCCTGTCGGGTCTGCGCATAGAGGGCGCTTTTATTGGCTCCTGCACGAATGGCCGCTTGTCGGATTTGCAAGCCGCTGCAGCCGTGCTGCGAGGTCGGCGGGTCGCTCAGGGCGTGCGTGCGGTCTGCGTGCCGGGCTCGCAATCGGTCCGCCGCGAGGCTGAGGCGTTGGGCTTGGATCGCATCTTTATCGAGGCCGGGTTCGAATGGGGAGCGCCAGGCTGCGCCATGTGTTTTTATGCGGGCGGCGAAACCTTCGCGCCGCAATCGCGCATTGTGTCGTCAACCAATCGCAATTTTGAAGGCCGCCAAGGCCCTGGCGTCAGGACCCACATTACCAGCCCAGTCATCGTCGCCGCGAGCGCCGTGGCCGGGGCCATTTGCGCGCCGGTCGATCTGTCGATTGTAAGCGAGGCGACGGTCTAATGTTAGAGCCGTTTCTCACACACGAAGGCACCGCGGCGGTCTTGATGCGGGACAATGTGGATACCGATCAGATCATTCCGTCTCGAGAGATGAAGACTGTGAGCCAGCAAGGTTTAGGCGAAGGCTTGTTTGCCGCAGAGCGCTATCTCGATCCGGCCGCGCGGCGCGTCGACCCTGACTTTGTGCTCAATCGACCGGAACAAGTCGGCAGCACGATTTTGATCTCTGGCGAGAATTTCGGCTGCGGGTCGTCGCGCGAACATGCGGTCTGGGCCTTAAAGGAATATGGTATCCGCGCCGTGATTGCGAAAAGCTTTGGTGAGATTTTCCATGGCAATTGCATTCGAAATGGCGTGCTGCCCGTGACCCTAGCACCTGCGCAAGTCGATCAACTCGCGGCAATAGAGGCGCCGGTTCGCATCAGCATTAATCTGGAAGATCAGATCCTCTATTGCAGCGCGCTGCCCGATTGGTCGCAAAGGTTTGAGATTGGCGAGTTTGCGCGACGTTTGCTGACCGAGGGCTTAGATCCGATCACGCTGACGCTGACGGAGATGGACAGGATTGAGGCGTTTCAGGCGCGGGACGCTGAGGCGCGACCTTGGGTCTATGCAAACGACTGAAAAGATATATCATTTGAAATATGAGCGAGAGAGAAGGTCCCTGATATGAGCACAAAGATTGTCGCACTCTTTAATTTAAAGCCCGGGGTCAGCGTCGCCGATTATGAGGCTTGGGCAAAAAGCAAAGACATTCCGACAGTGAATGGATTGCAATCCGTCGACTCATTTGAAGTCTTCAAGACGACCGGGCTGCTCGGGTCAGATGATAAGCCCCCCTATGCCTATATCGAGACAATTGACATCAATGATATGGAGCGATTTGGCGGTGAGGTGTCCACCGACGCTATGCAGATAATTGCCGGGGAGTTTCAAGCCATGGCGGACGATCTCATCTTCGTCCTGACCGATAAGCTTGGCTAGGGGCGCGATTGGGAAGACTGACCGGCAAAGTAGCGGCTCACCGATCGTCGACAATCAGTGCACGGATGAAGACGAGTGGGGCCTGATCGAGCCTGGTGAGCGGCAGGGTTTCATTGTTCGGTCGCCCAATCTGACTCGGTCGGATTGTTGCGGGCGAGCCGCATATGATACTCGAAACGATCCGCGCGGTAATGCGCCGTGATATCCTGCACAGGCCGACCATCGGCATCTCTCATGATGCGATGAATGCGCAAAAGCGGTGAGCCTGGGGCGACGCCGAGATTGGCCGCGACTGCGGGCTTTGCTGAAGTGGCTGTAATGGTCTGTTCGGCTTCAACCGGCGCATGACCTGCGCGTTCCAGCAGAGTGATCAGCGACTCGGTGGCCAATTGCGCATCATCATAGCCATCGGCGATGTCATCCGGAATATAGGTGACGAGATAGGAAAATGGCGCGCCATCCAAGCGGCGCAAGCGCACAATGCGCTGCACGCAATCCCCGCGTTTAAGCTCGAGCGCCCCGGCAATGGCGGGACTGGCGGCGCCGACCGTGCAATCGAGCAATTGCACTTCGGTCTCAAGCCCCATGCGGGTCAGGCCATCAATCATGGTTTCGAAACTGCCTTTGACCGTCGGTGCGGCGACATCATGAATGACCACAGTGCCAATCCCGCGCTGTCGGCGGACATAGCCGGCGACGGCCAATTCGTTCATCGCGCGCTTGACGGTGATGCGCGACACACCCAGGCTTTGGGTCAGGTCTTGTTCGGCGGGCAGGCGATCGTTCAGCACCAAGGTGCCGTCCATGATTCTGTCGCGCAACAGATCGTAGATTTGTTGATAGAGCGGCACACGCGCAGAGTCATCAATATCCGCCGGTGTAAACGTCATCGAACCAGTATCAGGCATGCTTTTTTCCATCGCTGTGTTGATCGGTCTATAACCGAGCGGCAAAAACGCCAAGTCAAGGGCCGCGCCGCCGCCGTTTAGGTCTGCGCCTGTTGGAACGCCGCGCAGCTATCACGGGCGGTCATCACAGCAAGCCCATCGGTCGCAATTAAAGCGTCGAGCATTTGCCCGACGGCGCGCACGCGAAACGGCTGGCCGAGGACATAAGGCGTCAAGGTGAAGGCCCAGGCGCTGGCGCCTTCTTGGTCATACAGCGCGACCTGATAGGCTGCGGCTTCCGTCATCTGGGCCAGCCACTCGGTTTCGGATTGTGCGCGGTCAATAAGCAGTTTGAAATCGCCAAGCTCACCATAGTGCGGCAAAGACCAAATCGGGGTGGTGCGCGTCTTGAACAATAATGGGCGTTGATCGGCTTCCCAATCCAGGCAGATTTCAAACCCGGCCTCGGCCAATAGATCGAGCGTGCGATAGCTTTCATTGCGGGCCGGACTCATCCATGTCGTCGCGTCTGGAAAAGCGGCGCGAGTGTCAGCGATCAGCGCGCGCTCATCGGCCTCGCTCAATCCGTCATGATGGATAAGGGCGGTGGAGACGCCATGCGCGGCAATCTCGTGACCGCCCGCTTGGATCGCCTCGATCAGGGGCGGGTAGCGTTTGGCGATTTCAGCATTGACGGCAAACGTTGCTTTGATCCCCCGCGTTTGAAATTCACGCATCAACCGATAGACGCCGATCCGATTGCCATAGTCGCGTGTCGTGAAATGGCGCAGATCCGGATACGGGGTCTTCATCGCGCCGGGATGCTTGAACGGTTGTGCTGGCGGGTCGAGCGGGAAAAACTCTACGGGCACAATCAGAGTTGCAATCGACTTGGCGCCAGACTCTAAAGCGACGGGCGCGCGACGATCGGCTGGGTCCCACGCGTGACGCGGATTGTCGAAGCCATGTTTGCGATGCGGATAGGTCAGATAATCGTCAGGCAGGGGCAAACCCGGTCCCTCCTGTGGCGACGCCGCGGGCGGCGATGTCAGCGAGGGTTTGATCCCAGCACTGCTCGCGATAAAACGCCGCGATCTCGGCGCCCGTCGTGAACCAGACATCATCGCGGTGTGCGCAAATATGCTTCAAGGCGTCTTCAAAGACGCGCAAGCGATGCGGCTGGCTGACCAAATAGGCGTGCAGCGGAATGCACATCACGGTGCCGGACTGCTCGCCCTCAGCAAGCAATTGATCAAAGTGTTGGATCAGCACTTCGGTATAGCGCTCGGGGCTCCACCCCTGCACCGAATAGGTGATTACATCATTGACTTCGAGCGAGTAGGGCATCGACACCAATCTGCCGGATTTGGTTTTGATCGGCTGCGGTTGATCATCTTGGAAAAGATCGCACGTATACCAAAAATCATGCTCCGCGATGAGATCGAGGGTCTTTTCCGTATGCGTCAAAGCCGGTGCAAGATAACCGCGAATGCGTTTGCCGGTTGCTTGCTCCACGGTGCGAATAGAGTCGTTCAGCACGGCGCGCTCTTGGGCTTCATCCATGCCATAGGAATAGCGCGTATTGTAAATGCCGTGAGAGAAAAACTCCCAATCGCGCGCGTTCACGGCCTCAATGATTTCGGGATGGTGCTCGACCAGACCTATCGATAGCGAAATCGAGCCGCGCAGATCGTATTTGTCGAACAGATCCATCATGCGCCAATGGCCGACTGTGTTGCCCCAGGTGCGTTGAGAATAGGCCACCACATCCGGATTGCCGCGCGGCCATCCGGGACGTTTCTCATTAAAGGGCGGCTCATACTCGTAATATTCGATGTTTGGCGCGATCCAAAACGCGAGCTTCTTGCCGCCGGGCCAGACAATTTTGGGGCGGCCTTCATATGGCCAATAATCATAGAGATTGGGCGCGGCGTGCATCAGGCTTGATACCTCGCAATGGCGTCATGCACTTCGCTGACCGGTACGACGTCGGCATATTTAATCAGCAAGTCGGTCAAATTGGCAAAATGATAGCTCTCATGCTTATCGGCGACACACTCGATCGGGACGATAGTGCGATAGCCATAGCTCAGACTGTCGACCGCCGTGGCGCGCACGCAGCCGCTGGTCGAGCCGCCCGTAACGACCACGGTATCGACTTTATGCCAGGTCAAGAAGCTCTGCAGCGCGGTTTCGAAGAATGCGGACGGCATCCGTTTGGTGTAAACCGCATCGACGGTCCGATCGATGGTCACTCGGTCATCAAATTCGCTGCGCTCTGACCCGAATTTGATGTTTTGCAAACTGTCCGGCGTGTCTGTGCGCGTGCCCCAAATGCCAGCATCCGCAGCATTGTCCATATAGGCGACATGCGTCCAGACGACGGGCAGGCCTTTGTCGCGGGCCGCCTTTGAGATGGCGTCAATATGCTCCATCTGACGCGGATCTGTAATATAGCTGGTTTTGGGAAACAGGTCAGGCCGCGTATAGGATTTTTGCGGGTCGACATTGACCACGGCGAGTTTCTCGCCAAAGCCAAACCGGGCGCGCGCCGGATTGGCCCGCACCTCCTCAAAGATGTCTCGTGCTGTTTTGTCCGACCTTACCATGGTCGGCTGGGAAAGATCATGCGCCATTCTTTTTCCGCTTAGGTTCGTGTTGTCCACAAATGATATATCTTTTTTAGTGTGTCCAGCCAGTCGGAGGAAACATAAAAGGATTTATGGCAAGGCGTCGGCGCGGTCTATGCGCTGGAATTGACCTTGTGGGCTCAGCCCGGCGCCCGCGCTTAAGCCCGTTCAAAGGCCTCTGTCAGCCAGGCTTTAACCTCCGCATCGACCTCTGCCGCGCTGGTTAGTCTGATTTTGTGCGTACACATGCCGCTCATCGTCTCGAGACGGCCGACGGGCGCCACGCCTTTTAAGTTGAGGCCAAGATCAATGCGGGTTTTCGTGCTCGGTTGAATGAGCGCGAATTGTTTGCTGCGCCTCAGGCTGACACTGGTCTTTTTCGGGGCGATCTCAAGCTCTGCGCCAAAGCTTTCGACAAAATCAATAATCGCATCATGGACCGGCTTTAGGGCCTCTTTGCCCTTATATTGATGGGCGACCAAATCCTCTGCCTCGACATCCAAATTGCC
>JBCBYJ010000091.1:0-7259 GCA_039815905.1 Pseudomonadota bacterium
GTCAGAGCGTGACGGGAGCGCCCTGGCGAGCGTGCCCGCCTCTAATATGATCGCTGAATAGAACCTAGCCCACACCGGATTTTTAGATTAAATAGTCAGGCCGGTTCAGTATTAAGGAGTGCTCATGCGGGTTTTATTATGCGTCGCGCTGTCTTTCCTTATCACTTTTATGGGTCCGAACGCGCAAAGTGAGACAAATAATGTCGCCGCCGTGCTTAAAGCGCAACAGGCCTTTACCGCGTCTGAGACAAAAGCCACCCGCCGCGCGCTCCTCGACGCGCTCGACGCTTATGATGGCGAGACAACGGTCGAAACCGTGCAAGCCTATTTGGCCGTCTTGGTCAGTGATACGGGCAGCGGTGATTATACCAAAATTCGCGAATCCGGGCTCGCGACCGCGACTCATCTCGAACCTGTGTCTGACATCCTGCCGCGGCAATATGTCGAGGCCAAATACGTGGCCGCCGCCGCTTATTTCAATGGCAGGCAGCACCCAAATGCGATGTTGGAAATGGCGCAAGTCGAAGGCTTTTCAGCGCAATTTCTAGACGCGACGGGGGAGCAACCCGACTGGGCGGATAAGTTACGCTGGCAAGCCGATGCGTGGGGCTTGGCGATGCGCGCCTACTTCCAGAGCGCGTATAAGCGCCATCCGTCGGACGCAGATATTGACGCGATCCTGGCGAGCTACGGCGTGAACACAGACGCTGAGGCGGCGCGCCTGGCGCCGGGCGATACGACCGGCTTGCCGCATTGTCCGGGGCGATTGATTCAGCGTCCGCGCATGCGCTATCCGACGGGCGGCGTGAGGCGCGGTCTCTATGGCTCGGTCATCTTGCGCTTCGCGTTCGGCCCAGAAGGCGGCGTTGTTGATCCAGAAATTCTCGCTTCGGTCCCGGAAGAAACGTTCGATGAGCGCGCGCTCTCAGCCGTGCAAAAATGGCGGTTCAAGCCAGACAAGGCCAGCGATGTCGGTTCAACTTGCGCGCTTGAGCGAACGAATGTCGTTCTGCCGGTTGTTTTCCTCCTGAACTAGGTCGGTTTTGCTTGACCCAACGGGCATATTGTGAGCTTGGTTTGGCCATCGAATACGGCCGGTCTGCAATAAGAAGACCCCGCCAGACCGGCGGATAATTAGTCCTAACCTCTCCGTAATCGACTTTGCGACCGCCCACACAGTGTGGACCTGGCGCAGCTTTAAACGGAAAGGGTCATTCGATGGCCACAGGAAAAGTGAAGTGGTTCAATGCCACAAAAGGATTTGGGTTCATTTTGCCGGATGATGGCGGCAAAGATGTGTTCGTACACATTTCAGCGGTCGAAAAGTCTGGGCTTCAGGGCCTGCAAGACGATCAGCCGATCGAGTATGAGCTGCATCATGATGAGCGGCGTGGAAAGACCTCTGCGGTCGATCTGAAACTGCTCTAGACTTTTATCCACTTTGCGCCTATCTAGGCGCCAAGTCGAAACATATCGGCGGCGGTTCCGGGAACGGGGCCGCCGCTTTTATTTGCCTGGAACTCTACTTTTTGATCACGCTCAGCCCCCAAGAAGACCGTATCTTCGCTCTGGCCGATCCGCTCGCGCGCGCGCTTGGCTTGGAGCTGGTGCGGATTCGGATCATGGGCGGCAAAAGGCCATTGCTTCAAATCATGATCGAAAAAGCGGGCGGCGCCGCCACCGATGTTGAAGATTGCGCGACGCTCTCGCGCAACTTGTCACCAATCTTGGAGGCCGAAGATCCGATCAGCGAAGCCTATCGCTTAGAAGTGTCGACGCCAGGTATTGATCGGCCATTGACCCGGCCAGGCGATTTCGGCCGCTGGCTGGGGCATTTGGTCAAGATTGAACTGAACCTGCCGCTCGATGGTCGGCGCCGATTCCAAGGGCATATTCTGCGCGAGGACGAAAACGGCGTGGCGATCGAGTTGGATGATGAGAGCGAACTCGTCGCGCAAGTGCATGAAATGAACAAGGCCAGCCTGGTGCTGACCGATGACTTGATCGACGCTGCGGCGCGCACAGGCACATTGCCACCGCAGCCCGGTGATGAAGACTTTGAAGGCTTCGAAACAGACGAAGCCGACACCGATACAATAGAAGAAACCCAAGAGAGTGGAGCATAGAGCCGATGAGTAATGTAGGCGTTTCCGCAAACCGGCTTGAAATCATGCAAATCGCGAAAGCGGTGGCAGAAGAAAAAGCCATTGACCGCGCCATCGTCATCGAGGCGATGCAAGAGGCGATCGAAAAGGCCGCGAAGTCTCGCTATGGCCAAGAGCACGATATCCGCGCGATCATCGACCATGAAACCGGCGAGCAAACGCTGTGGCGCGTGCAAACCGTGGTGAATGCCGAAGAGATCGACGATCCGGCCCAGCAAATCGCGCTCACCGATGCGAAAAAGATCGATGCCAATCTTGAGCTTGGCGATGAGATCACAGAAGAGCTGCCACCCTTTGATTTTGGCCGGGTCGCGGCCCAAACGGCCAAGCAAGTGATCATGCAGAAAGTGCGCGACGCTGAGCGTCAGCGCCAATTTGATGAATACAAGGATCGCGAAGGCGAGATCATTAATGGCATCGTCAAGCGGGTGGAATATGGCCACGTGATTGTCGATCTTGGCCGCGCCGAAGGCATTATTCGTCGCAATGACGGCATCCCTCGGGAAAACTTCCAGCCCAATGATCGGGTGCGCGCCTATCTCTATAAGGTCAGCCGCGAGATTAAGGGGCCGCAAATCTTCCTGTCGCGCGCGCATCCTGACTTTATGATCAAACTGTTCGCGGCCGAAGTGCCAGAGGTCTATGAAGGCGTCATCGAAATTCGCTCTTGCGCCCGTGATCCCGGCTCGCGCGCTAAGATTGGCGTGATTTCAAATGATAGCTCAATCGATCCGGTTGGCGCTTGTGTCGGTATGCGCGGCGCCCGTGTGCAAGCCGTTGTCGGCGAGCTGTCTGGCGAGAAGATCGACATCATTCCGTGGAATTTTGACGATGCGACCTTCATCGTCAACGCGTTGCAGCCCGCCGAAGTTTCAAAAGTCGTGCTCGACGAAGAAGAGCACCGGGTTGAAGTGGTCGTTGCCGATGATCAATTCCCGCTGGCGATTGGTCGGCGCGGGCAGAATGTGCGTCTGGCCTCGCAGCTGACCGGCTGGCAGATCGATCTGGTCACGGAGAGCGACGATTCAGAGCGCTATCAAATCGACTTCCAGCGCCGCACCGAATTGTTCATGCAAGCCCTCGACGCTGACGAAACGCTGGCGCAATTGCTGGCCTCAGAAGGCTTCGAGACGGTCGAAGACATCGCTTATATCGGCGCGGAAGACTTCATGCAGATTGAAGGCTTTGACGAGGAAGTCGCCGCAGAAATCCAAGAGCGGGCTCGCGAATATCTCGAGAAACTCGCGGCGGAACAAGACGCCAAGCGCAAAGAGCTCGGCGTTGAAGACGCGGTTATGGAACTTGACGGCATGTCGCCAGGCTTCGCGGTCAAGCTCGGTGAGAATGACGTGAAGAATGTCGAAGACGTCGCCGGACTGGTGCCGGACGATCTCACAGGCTGGCGCGAGAATAATAAAGAAGGCAAGCCGGTCTGGCAGGAGGGTATCCTGAGAAAAGGCGAGATGCGCAAAGATGATGCGCAACTCTTCATTATGAAGGCCCGCGTCATTGCTGGCTGGATTGAACCGGAAGCGCTGGACCAGCTTGAAGCCGATATGGCGGCTGAAGCAGAAGGCGTCGATCAAGCAGACCTCACCGAAGAAGAACGCGCTTTGTTGGCGCTCGGTGAACTGGGCAAGAGCGATGAAAGCGAGGCAACCGCCAGCGGAGACGACGCAATCGATGTCAGCGATGAAGACATCTTGGCCGAATTGGAAGGGCTCGATCTCGACGAAGAGCTCCTGATGGAGGGCGGCGATGATGCCGCAGAACCTCGATGATAGCGCCCCGCGCCTAGAGGCGCATCAGGCCAAGCGCGCTGGCGGACCCGTTCGCCAGTGTGCGGTCACGCGTGAGCGCTTGGCGCCCGACGCGCTGATCCGCTTTGCCTGCGGGCCAGATGGCACCGTCGTTCCTGACGGGTTCGGCAAGCTCCCAGGCCGCGGCGCATGGATCAAAGCCGACGCTGCGACTGTCGCAGAGGCCCTTAAGACCGGCGCTTTCGCGCGCGCTTTTAAACAGAAGTGTCATCCCATGGACGGATTGATGGCGGAGATCGAGCGCCAATTCGTGCACCGCTGTTCCGGACTATTGGGCATGGCGAAAAAGAGCGGCAGCGCAGTGCTTGGCTTTGACCAAGTTCGCGATTATATCCGCAAACAAGAGCCAGGTTTGCTGCTGGAAGCAAGCGATGGTGCAGAAGATGGCCGCAACAAGGTTCATTTTCTCGCCAAGGCAATATATGAAGACGTCAAAGTCGCAGGCGCCCTATCGTCTGCTGAATTGGGCATGGCCTTTGGGCGGCAGCATGTGGTACACGCGCTGCTTGAACAAGGGTCCCTCTCGGACGCCTTCTTAGTCGCCTATCAGCGACTCATCGGATTCCGGGACCCGCCCGAAACAGGCTGGTTTTCCGGCAGACAAGAAGATTTGGACTAGAGGCGTCGGGCAACGCTTCGAATGAAAGGTTAGAAACCAGGTACGCATGAGCGATACGAAAGACAAAGGTAAGACTGGCGGGCGCAAGCCTCTGACTGTTTCGCGCGGATCAGGATCCGGCACAGTGAAGCAAACCTTCAGCCATGGCCGATCGAAGCAAGTCGTGGTCGAGACCAAAAAGCGGCGCACCGTCGGCGCCCAAACCAAGCCCTCGAACGCGAAATCCGCGGACGGCAAGAAAGCGGGATCGGGCGCCAGTCCAAAATCAAAACTCGCGGCGGCGGCGGCCAAGCTTGGCATCACCGAAGAGGAATTGCTGCAACGGCAGAAAGTGCTGTTACAGCGCAAGAAAGCTCAAGAAACCCGCAAGGCTGAGCAAGAACAGCAGCAAGCGCGCACCAAGGCTCTGCAACAAAAGCAAGAAGCCAAACAACAAGAAGAAAAAGAGCGCGTAGAAGCCGAAGCTCGGCGTAAGACCGAAGAGGTCGAGCGCAAAAAAGCCGAAGCGGAAGCGAAGCAAAAAGCGACGGAACCGACGAAAGCCCGCGCCGAGCGCCCGGCCAAAGGCGGGCGTGATGCGCCCGCGCCAAGTCAGGCCGATCTTGAAGCGGCCGCCACTTCGGGTGGTGGACGTCGTAAAAGCGGTCGCAATGATCGCGACGATCGGGATCGCCGGGACCAAAGCGGTGGCCGGGGCGGTCGCGGCGGCGACAGCAAGCGGCGGCGCGGTAAACTGACCATTGCCACAGCCCTCGGCGATGATGGTGATCGACAGCGCTCGCTCGCATCGGTGAAACGCGCGCGGGAACGCGAACGCGAACGCCGTGCGGGTGGGGACCAGGGAGAGAAGACCTCCGTCGAAGTCATTTTGCCCGAAACCATCACCCTACAAGACCTTTCGGGTCGGATGAATGAGCGCGTCGGCGACATCGTCAAATTCATGATGCAGCAAGGCGATATGTTGCGCTCGACGGATATCGTTGATGCGGACACTGCCGAACTGATCGCCGAAGAGTTTGGCCACACGGTCAAACGCGTCTCAGAAGCCGATGTCGAAATCGGCCTCGAAGGCATTGAAGACGATGAGACAGACCTCGAAGGTCGGGCACCGATCGTGACCATTATGGGTCATGTTGACCATGGCAAGACCTCGCTGCTTGATGCGCTACGCTCCACCGATGTCGTGTCTGGCGAAGCGGGCGGGATCACGCAACATATCGGGGCGTATCAAGTGCAATTGAAGACGGGTGATAAGATCAGCTTCCTCGACACGCCCGGTCACGCGGCATTCTCTGCCATGCGTGCGCGCGGCGCGAATGTCACAGATATCGTCATCCTCGTGGTGGCGGCGAACGATTCTGTGATGCCGCAAACGATTGAAGCGATCAGCCATGCCAAAGCGGCTGAAGTGCCGATCATTGTCGCGGTCAACAAAACCGATCTGCAGGACGCCGATCCCAGCCGCGTCCTGACCGACTTGTTGCAACATGACATTCAAGTCGAAGCCATGGGCGGCGAGGTTCAGGCCATCGAAGTCTCGGCTTTAAAGAAAACGGGCTTGGACGAGCTGACCGAAGCCATCACGCTACAGGCCGAATTGCTTGAACTAAAAGCCAATCCGACCCGCGTCGCCGACGGCATTGTCGTGGAATCGCAGCTCGATAAGGGCCGCGGCCCGGTCGCGACGGTTCTGGTCAAACGCGGCACGCTAAAACGCGGCGACATCGTCGTTGCGGGCGCGCAATGGGGGAAAGTTCGCGCCTTGGTCAATGAACGCGGTCAACAAATGAAAGACGCTGGCCCGTCTATTCCGGCCGAAATCTTGGGCCTCGATGGCACACCAGAGCCTGGCGACGCTTTCAATGTGGTCGACAGCGAGGCCCGGGCCCGCGAGATTACAGAGTATCGCCAACGCATGAAACGTCAGAAGCAAGGCGTCGCGACACAGCGCGCTTCGCTCGAGCAATTCATGACCAACCTCAAAGATGGGACCGTCGATGCCAAAGATCTGCCTGTCGTTCTGAAAGGCGATGTGCAAGGCTCCGTCGAGGCGATCACACAATCGCTGGAAAAACTCTCCACCGAAGAAGTGCGGGCCAATGTCGTATTTGGCGCGGCTGGCGGGATCTCAGAAAGCGATATCCTGCTCGCCCAATCGTCCGGCGCCCCGGTTTTTGCGTTCAATGTCCGCGCCAATAAACAAGCGCGCGAATTGGCCGAAAAAGAAGGCGTCGAAATTCGCTATTACTCGATCATCTATGAGCTGATCGATGATGTGAAAGCCTCGCTCTCGGGCATGTTGGATCCAGAGAAGAAAGAGACCTTCATCGGCTATGCCGACATTCTGGAAGTCTTCAACATCACCAAAGTCGGCAAAGTGGCGGGCTGTAAAATCACCGAAGGCGTGGTCAAACGCGGCTGCGGCGTCCGCCTCTTGCGCGATGATGTGGTCATCCATGAAGGCATGTTGAAAACCCTCAAACGCTTCAAAGACGAAGTTCCAGAAGTCAGCAATGGCATGGAATGCGGCATGGCGTTTGAGAAATATGAAGACATCCGCGAAGGCGATAAGATTGAGTGTTTCGAAGTTGAGATGATCGCCCGAACGCTCGACTGATCAAATCCCAATATTTTCGAACAAGACCGTGCTGCATC
>JBCBYJ010000092.1:0-248 GCA_039815905.1 Pseudomonadota bacterium
GAACTGATCCGGGCAGGCGTTTTCAACATAGACATCACCGCCGGTGGCGGGGCATCGCCAATCGCCAACACAGCGGTCGCATCGTGCGGCGCGTGCGGATCGAGATGCCGCATCCATAGCCCGATTGAGGGATTGTCAGAGCCAGAAACCGGCGGACTGCCATTGGCGATCAGCATATCGAAATTCTGGGTAAAGCCTGGCCGCGGCGCATCAGACTTAAAGAATGGCCGTACTTCACCCGGGGCGGG
>JBCBYJ010000092.1:258-7242 GCA_039815905.1 Pseudomonadota bacterium
AAAATGCACGGCGCTCTCTTTGGCTTTGCCAAAGGCGAAAATCGATTGCGCGGCGATGCCCGATCCATCTACCACGTCGACGCGGACAAAGGCGGTATTCTTGCCGCGTCGCAGCAGGCTCGGCTTGATCGTCACGTCGCCGCCCACCGGGCCGACAAAGGCGACTTGCGCAGACCGGATCGGCAGATCATCGACCAGACGCCGCGCGGCTTGAAAGGATAAGGCTGCGGTCAGCCCGCCATAGGTCGTTCGGCCCTGCATCCAATTTTCTGGAATATGGGCGTCGATCGTCATGTCTGATTTATATTCTAAACCGGCAAGCAGCTCGGTATAGCTGGGCATTTGACGCTCCTTCGGAAATTGGACGGACCAAACCTCTCGCTCTGAAATAGGGGGTTCTGTTCTGGCACCAAGTCATCACGCCAGGGCAGCACATGCGAAAACACCCCCGCCAAGAGCAGGGGCGCCTTCATTCCTTATCCAGGTCGCTTAGTGCTGGCTCTCAGGTGTGATGACTTTCAAGCCATCCAGTTCATCATTGACGCTAATCTGGCACGACAGACGCGAATTGGCCTGAACGTTTTCAGCAAAGTCCAGCATGGATTGTTCCATATCTTCGGGTGTGCCGACCGTTTCCATAAAGGCTTCATCGACATAAACATGGCACGTCGCACACGCGCACGCGCCGCCGCAATCGGCATCAATTCCCGGGATTGAGTTTTTGATCGCTGTTTCCATCACGCTCTCGCCATTGGTGGCTTCTACGACACGCTCAGTGCCCTCGTGATCGACATAGATTATTTTGGCCATTTCTGGTCGTCTCCTTATACGGCGGCTGCCGCGATCTCTTTCATGGATTGTGATGTATCGCTTAGGGTTTCAGGTGCAAGACGCGCGCCTGTTATTATTAGTTTTTTCGATGCCAAGAATTCCGGCGGACTGTTCACCGCATCGACGGCGATCAGCTTGCCATTGTTCAAGTAAAACACGGCAAATTTGCGCGCCTTCGGATCGCCGCGCAGGACGGTCTCATCATAGCCCTGGCTAAGCCCGGCAATTTGCAGTTTCAGGTCATATTGATCAGACCAGAACCAAGGACAGTCCACACTCGGGCGCGGCTTGCCGGTGATCGCAGCCGCGGCGAGTTTGCCCTGCTCGATCGCATTGTGGACGCTTTCGAGCCGCCCTGTGCGGCCATAATGGACCAAAGGCCGGGCCGCGCAATCGCCTGCCGCGAAGATGCTTTTATCATGAGTGCGCGCGTCTTGATCCGTCAGGATGCCATTCGAACAGGCCAGACCCGCCGCTTCCGCGAGCTCTATATTTGGCAAAATGCCGATGCCGACAAGGACCATGTCGGCGGACAATTCCGTGCCATCCGCGAGGACGGCCTGCGTGACCTGGCCGTTTTCACCCTTCAGCGCCGCCAGCCGCGCGCCGGTGCGGATGTCGGCGCCTTGTCTTGTGTGCTCATCGTCGAAGAATTGGCTCATAATCGGGCTGGTGACCCGCGCGAGGACACGGTCTTCCATTTCCAGAACCGTGACGTCAAGACCCAGCTGACGCGCCACGGCGGCCGCTTCCAGACCGATATAACCAGCCCCGACAATGACCAGTTTGCGCCCCGCCACCATACGCGGGCGAATGCGCTCTACGTCCGCCAGCCCTCTGAGATCAAACACACCGTCCAGATCCGCCCCGTCGACCGGCAAAGGCCGCGGGCGCGAGCCGGTGGCCAAAATCAGCGCATCATAAGGCACCGAACCGCCATGCTCGAGCGCCACAGTCTGAGCGCTGCGATCAATCGCCGTCGCGCGCACCGACAAGACCGTGTCGATATTTTGATCGTCATACCAGGCCGCCGGCTTGAAATAGAGCCGCTCCTCGGCGAGCTCGCCTTTCATATAGGCTTTCGACAAAGGCGGGCGTTGATAGGGCAGGGCGGGCTCATCGCCAATCAAAGTCAAGCGGCCAGAATAGCCGAACTGACGCAAAGACGCGCAGGCCTGCGCCGCGGCTTGGCCACCGCCAATAATCACCACACGTTCTGCATTTGACAGGTCCACGACCTTAAAACCCTCCCGAGATCGGCATTTTCATGACGCATGCGTCATTTTTGTGCAAGCCACGACGCTGCGGCAAGTTTTCACGTTCTTTTCCACCAATGCAGTCTGTGCCACAAGCCCCAAATGGATAAAGCAAACGCTCAGCGAATCATGGCTATGCTGCACGCCCGCAGCGGCGCGCTCGAAAATGGTGAGCCGATCAGCCCGCCAATTGTCACCACGGCAAAGTATGCGCTCGCCGGCCCCCCGAACACGCCGTACACGTATGGCCGCGATATCAATCCAACGGTCGAGGCGGCCGAAGCCGCCATTGCGGCGCTGGAAGACGCGCCCGTTGTCGCCTTTCCATCCGGCATGGCGGCGATCACGGCGGCAATGATGGCGACCACGAAAGCCGGCGACCGCGTACTGGTGCCCTCAGATGGCTATTATGTCACCCGCGTTTTACTCGCCGACATTCTGGCCGATCATCAGATCTTGTTTGACGCCATTCCGACCCAGGCTTTCGCAACCGCCGATCTCTCATCTTATGCTGTGATCTGGGCCGAGACGCCGTCAAATCCGGGGCTCGATCTGTGTTCCATTCGATCCATTGCCGACACCGCGCGGGCGACCGGCGCGCGAACCGTGGTCGACAATACGACCCTCACGCCGCTTTTGCAGCGCCCTTTAGACCTCGGCGCAGATCTGGTGGTCAGCTCGGACACCAAAGCCATGTCCGGGCATTCCGACTGTCTTTACGGCCATGTCGCGACCCGCGACGCGGCCCTGTTCCAAAAAATCGCGAAATGGCGCAAAGTGTCAGGCTCGATTCCGGACGCGTTTTCGTCTTTCCTCGTGCATCGCGGTCTGATGACGCTGGAGCTTCGCCTCGAACGGATGGGCCAAAATGCCCGCGCCATTGTCGATATTGTCGAGGGTCACACCGCCGTCGAAACGGTGAAATATCCTGGCATGGGCTTCGTCATCGGTCTGACTTTTGACAGCGAGGTCAGAGCCGAGGCGTTCATCAATGATTGCCCCGCGATTTTTGCTTCAACCAGTTTTGGTGGCGTGCATACCAGCGCCGAGCGCCGCGCCCGTTGGGGCGATCAAGTGCCAGACGGGTTCGTCCGCCTGTCGGTCGGGTGCGAGCCAACAGACCCCCTCGTCGCGGCGATCGAGGCCAGCCTTGCTCAGCTTTAACTTAGCCGATCTTGCCGCCACAGAAGCGCTGGCGAAGCGGCTCGCGCCGCATCTCAAAACTGGCGATGTGGTGGCGCTGTTTGGCGGCTTAGGGGCCGGGAAAACAACATTCGCGCGCGCCCTGATTTCGGCACTGATGGGGCAAGAGACCGAGGTGCCGAGCCCGACTTACACATTGGTCCAAACCTATGACGGCCCGGCCTTTCCGATCTTTCACTATGATCTTTATCGCCTCAATGACCCAGATGACGTGGTCGAACTTGGCTGGGATGAGAGCCAAAACGGGCTCGCTTTGATTGAGTGGCCAGACCATGCCGGATCGCACTTACCGGCCTGGCGTTTGGACCTGTCCCTTAAAATCACTGGGGATATCCGCAATGCCCGACTGGAACCTCAGGGCGAAGACTGGCAAACACGTTTGCATGCCTTCTGACACCGCGCGCCTTATTCAGATCAAAACCTTCCTCGACGCTGCTGGCTGGGGCGCAGCGCACCTGGACTGGTTTGATCAAGACGCCTCAACGCGCCGCTATGCCCGTCTAACCCAGCCCGGCGGCGCCACCGCGATCTTAATGGACGCACCGCGCGTCGAAGATGAACCCTGCACGCCTGACATGCCGCTTGAGACGCGCCAGCGCCTTGGCTGGAATGCAATGACACGCTTGGCCTCCAGCCGAGTCGATGCATTCGTCTTGATTGCCGAGCATTTACGAGATGCAGGCCTGCGCCCGCCCGATATTCTAGCCCATGATACAAGGCTTGGCTTCGCCCTGTTGGAAGACTTTGGCGCGAACCGCGAATTTGCCCGTCTGATCGAACACGGCACGCCCGAAGTGCCGCTCTACCAACACGCGGCGAAAGATCTCGCGCATCTGCACAGACAGCCAAAACCTGACACGCTGCGCGCTGGCTCGGACGCTTGGCCGGTGCTGGACTTTGACCGCACCGCGCTCAGCACCAATGCCGACCTGTTCGCCGATTGGTACCATCGCTATGATGATACCGCCCAAATGGGTGATGCAGACCGGGCCCGTTGGGAGCAAGCGCGCGATGGTCTCATTGAGCAAGCCATGGCATTCCCCCGCGATTTTACCTTGCGCGATTATCATGCCGAAAACCTCCTCTGGTTGCCGGAGGGCAAGATCGGATTGCTCGACTTTCAAGACGCTGTCATTGGCTGGGATGCCTGGGACATGGCCATGCTGACCCAAGACGCCAGGCGCACAGTTTCAGAGGCGGCAACCGAGACCGCGATCACCACCTATCTCGACGCCTCCGGCAAAGACGACGCCGCCTTTCAGACACGCTTGGCGGTGATTGGCACACTCAATGCGCTGCGTATTGCGGGCTTGTTTGCACGTTTGGTTCGGCGCGATGGCAAGCCGCGTTATGAACGCTTCATACCGCGTCAAAAGCTTATGCTCGCGCGCAATCTCACCCATCCTGCCGCGCGGGACATGCGCGCCTTTGTGGCCGAGACCGCGCCAGCCATCTTGGAGACGGATGAATGATCAATATGCCACATACCGCGATGGTGCTCGCCGCAGGCCTTGGCACGCGCATGCGTCCGCTAACCGACGCCACAGCCAAACCGCTGCTCGAAGTGGCGGGCCGCAGCATGCTGGATCGCTTGCTCGACAATCTCGTCGTCGCTGGCGTGCAGCGCGCAGTGGTCAATGTTCATTGGTGCGCGGATCTGGTTGAGGCGCACCTGCAAGATCGTCAGGATTTGCAAATCGTCATCTCGGATGAACGCGCCCAAGTGCTCGAAACTGGGGGTGGCCTGGCAAAAGCCCGCGGATTGCTGGGCGACGACCCGATTTTTGTTGTGAACACAGATGCGTTTTGGGAACCGAGTGGCCCGGGTCCCTTAAAGGAACTCTCACAAAGTTTTGATTCGGAACTTATGGATGAGCTGTTACTGGTCGCGGACACAAAACGCTGCCTCGGATTTCCTGGCGCAGGGGATTTTTTCAAAACGGAAAGCGGTGAGCTGTCGCGCCGCGGCGATGCCGCCTCAGCGCCATGGGCATATGCGGGCCTCAGGATCTTAAAGCCGCAGCTTTATGACACGGCCCCGATCGAGCCTTTCTCCGCCAACCGAATTTGGAATGAGATCCTGCCAAAAGGGCGCGTTTACGGCGTTCCACTTGACCGGTTTTGGCTGCATGTCGGTGATCCGCAAGCCTTAAAGGACGCAGAGTTCTGGCTGCGCTGCCAGGGCGCATGAGTGAGATTTTCAAGCCCAGCGGCAGCAATATCTTCACCATCCCACCGGGCGCGAATTTCTTGGACGAATTGGCGACCACGCTCGCCGACACACTGAATCTTGCGGGCGATCCTGAAGCGCTTGCCGACACGCTCATCTATGTTCCAAACCGCCGATCCGAGCGGGCTCTGGCCTTTGCGCTGCACAAAGCGGGCGGGCGCGGGGCCAGCCTTCTGCCAGACATTCGCGCGCTCGGCGATTTGGAAACCGATGACCCACCCCCGAGCGCCGAAGCGGCTTTGGCCGACTTGCCGCCCGTCCTGTCTCCCGGGCAGCGAATTGGATCTCTGACCCGCTTGGTCATGGCCTATTTTGACGCGAATGGCGCGCAATTGCCCGCCGCGGCGTGTCTTTCCGCTGCGCGCGAATTGGCCCGCCTGCTCGATCAATCGGCGCTGTCGGGAGATGTCGATTGGCAACAGCTCAAATCCGAGGATCTCGGCGGACACTTGGCGCGGCATTGGCAACAATCACTCGAATTCCTGTCCATCATTACCGATCAATGGCCAGCAAAGCTCGAAGAAGCGACGGCCATGGACCCATATGCACGCCGGTATGCGGCGGCAGAAGCGATGGCCGCGCATTGGGACGCGCACCCGCCAGAGACCCCGGTCATCATTGCGGGCTCGACCGGGGCCACGCCAGCCAGTCGCTTACTGATGGCCGCCGCGCTGCGCCTCCCCAAAGGCGTGGTCGTGCTGCCCGGCCTCAATCTCGACTTAGCGCCGGACGCGCTCGATCCGATCCAAAACTCGCCCTCGCATCCACAATTTGCATTGGTGCACACGCTAAAAGCGTTGGGGCTTGCGCCCTCGCAAGTGACGCCATGGCCGGGCTATTCCAGCCAAGCGCATCAAAGCGCGCGGCGACGGCTCATCCATGAGGCTTTGGCCCCCGCGATAAACACCGCCGACTGGACGGAGCGACTGGCCGCCATGGCGCCAGACGGCGATACGGCGAGCTTCGTCACCACGGCCCTCTCGGGGCTCACGCATATATCGGCGCAGGATGACCACGAAGAAGCGCTCCTTGCCGCATTGATCCTGCGCGAAACCTTGGAACATGACGGGCGCACCGCCGCTTTGGTCACCCCAGATGCGGGTTTGGCCCGGGCGGTGAGCGCCATGCTGAAGCGCTGGGATATTGATCTTGCCCCCTCATCTGGATTGCCGCTGCCGCAGTCGGACGCGGGGAGTTTCGTTCTATTGGTCGCCGATTGGGGCCTCGACCCGGCCGATCCAGTGGCGCTCATGGCGCTGTTAAACCACCAGGCCTGCCGGTTCGATGACCGCACGATCGCAGCCTTGGATCACTTTGTGTTGCGGGGGGTTCGACTTTGGAACGGTTGGTCGGATTTGGTCGCGCAGTTTGAACGCTTGGTCGCGCCTGACGCGGACCGTCCGCTGTCCTGCGCGGCGGATCAGATCCAAGCCATGCGGACCCTGCTTGAGGCGCTCTCGCCGG
>JBCBYJ010000093.1:0-7190 GCA_039815905.1 Pseudomonadota bacterium
CGATCAAGACCGGTCAGGCCGTGCGTTGGACGGGCAACCGCTCAAGTGAAAGCCAGCCGCGCCTATCGCCCGATGGCAGCCGCATCGCCTTCATCGCCTCGGTCAATCAAGCTGGCGAGCCGTATTATGAACCCAAAGTCTTCGTCCTCGGTGAGACCAGCCCGCCGCAGCGCCTCTTAGGGCAATTGCCAATGGAAGCGCTCGACTTGGCTTGGGACGCCTCGGGCGACGGACTATTCCTGCTCGGCAATACCGGGCTGGTGACCAATCTCTATCACCTGACGCTTGAAACCGGGGCGTTAGAACAGCTGACCAATGGCGAACACACGCTGCAGGATTGGCGCTATAATCCAGACACCGACACGCATTTGGCGCGCTTTGAAACCGCTGCCAGCCCGGGCGAGATCTTCATCATGTCGTCCCGCGCAGACGGGTTTCGCCCCGTTACCGGTGTCTATGCCGATTGGCCGGAGACATATCAGCTGCCGAGGCAAGAGAGGTTCACTTGGCGCGGGCGACGCGGCGCGAGGATTGAGGGCTTGCTGGTTTACCCGCTCAACTATCAGCCGGGTAAGGCCTATCCATTGGTGACGATCACGCATGGTGGCCCGCGCAATTCGGCGCGTTTTGGCAGTTGGCACATCACCCGTTATCTGCCGGTATTGGCGGCTGAGGGCTATATGGTGCTGCTGCCCAATCATCGCGGCAGCTCAGGCTATGGTGACCGTTTTGTGCGCGACATGTTTGGCGCCTATTTCCGCAATGCGCATCATGATGTGATGGATGGCATTGATGCGCTGATTGAGCGTGGGCTCGTGGATCCGGATCGCCTGGTCAAAATGGGCTGGAGCGCGGGCGGCCATATGGTCAACAAGCTGATCACGCATACGGATCGCTTCGCGGCCGCCTCATCCGGGGCTGGAGTGGCCGAATGGCGCAGCCTGCATGGTGAGAGTGATTTACGGTTTTCGCGCCAATATATGTTTGGTGGTGAGCCATTTGGGCGGCAACCGCCCCTGCGCCAATATAATCGCGACTCCCCACTCAATCGCGCCTGGAAAGTCAGCACACCCACGCTGTTTTTTGTCGGCGAAAACGATGTGCGTGTGCCCCCCACGCAATCCATTTTGATGTATCGCGCGGTCGAAGCTACCGGCACCCCAACTGTGCTCTTTCAAGCCGAAGACGAACCCCACACATTTCGCAAGCCCGGCCATCAGCTGTTCAAAATCAATACGGAGCTCAGCTGGTTTGCGCGCTTTGCTTTGCGCGAGGCGTACACGAAGGATCTGCCAGAAGAAGCCTATTTGCCGACCGACACGCCCGAGCTGGCCCCCGTACCCGAAACAAACGACCCGGTTAGAACCACGTCTTCACCTTAGCGGCTCTTCTCTTATGTCATATGCATAATAGGGATCTTGGCGCGACCGGATAATCGAAGGGGCGAGCTTTCCAGCCGCCCAAAGCGGGCCATAAGTCAAGACCCGGCTAAGCCAAGTCGGGCGATGAAACAGTTTCGCATTGCCGCGTGAGGCGGATTGAACGCGCGCGGTGCGTGGCAAGCGGGTGGAGAAATATTCCACCAGAGCGGAGCCCAAGTCTTTCGGGTTTTCGGAACACAGTTTGGCCAGCAGATACGCATCTTCGATCGCCATCACCGCCCCTTGCGCTTGGAATGGCAGCGTCGGATGGCAGGCATCGCCCATCAGCACGACGCGCCCATCCATCCATGTCTTGAGCGGCAAGCGATCAAACAAAGCCCAGCGATAAGGCGGCCCCGCGGTCTTGATCAGATTGGTCAGGATGGGGTGCCAGCTACCAAACACCTCAAGCACTTCTTCGGTCGTGCCCTGCTCCGTCCAGGAGTCCGAGGTCCACTCGTCCCGCTCGACAATGCCGACGAAATTAGCCAGCTCGCCGCCACGCAAGCGATACGTCACGGCATGACGGCGTTTACCGACCCAAACACAGGCTGTGGGCGGCGGGGCGAGATCGCCAAGCGCCGCCATTGGTACCACGGCACGCCAAGCGACATGGCCGGTAAAGTCAGGATAATTTTTGCCATGCATCTGGTCGCGAATGACCGAATGGATGCCATCTGCGCCGACGACGAGGTCACCCATCACCTCTTCCCCAGAGGCCAGCACCGCCATCGCGGTGGTGTCGGTTTGCCGATAGGACGTCACCGCAGCATCTAAGCGCACGGCACGCGGCTGGCGTTTCAACAAGAGAGTCTTCAGCGCCGTAATCAGATCGGCCCGGTGCAGATGCAGATACGGCGCGCCCCATCGTTCAATGATCGCCTGCTCAGCTTCAATCTGGAAGATTTGCCGCCCGGATCGCCCAAATCGCATTTCGAGGGCTTCGGGTTGAAAGGCGTCTTTGGAAATCTGATCTTCCAGCCCCATGGCCCGGAAGACTTTCATCCCGTTCGGACTGATTTGAATGCCCGCGCCAATCTCGCTGAGCTCTGGGGCACGTTCCAAAACCTCAACTTGCCAGCCAAAATGGTGAAAAGCGAGCGCAGCGGTCAGCCCGCCAATCCCACCCCCAACAATCACCACTTTTGGCATTTTATCGCCCTCAATTCCCGCGTTCAATCGACCCAGCTCGCACATTAACCATAGAGGTCAAATAAGCAAAATCCCTGTTAACTATAGTAATTTGTTGCAAATTCGAAATAAATTGCCAGACTAGTTTTAACCAGAGCCAGAAGGGCTCGATTGGAGCTAGAATATCTCATGAGCAGACCTGTTCGTGTCGGCCCGCATCTGCTTGCGCTGATTGGCGCGGTCGGCCTTTTCGCGTCCACAGCCATGGCGGATGTGACCGTCTATAGTGGCGGCAAATCCCGCCTCGTTGAAACCGGCACAGAGCGCGCCACCAAAGTGATCGCCTGGGGTCAGCCCCGCGAAACAACGATCCAACGCCGCGTTGAGCGGTTCCAATTAGAGCGTCAGATTCAGACCATTATCGAAGCCCGCGACACCGAAGAAGAGCGCGCCGCGTCAGACGCAATGCTGCGCTTAATGGCGCGCGGCAATGCAAATTCGCGGCGTCAATATTCTAAGTTTTACCCGTATCATTACCGCTCTGCCGGGTTCTATCAGTCGCTGCGCCGGGCCATGCAAGAGCAACGCGCCGGCGTGCGCGTCTATCGTCAGAGCATATTGGATGATGTGCCGAACGAGGACCTGCAGCTGGTGGCAAAAGCTTTGAACGAGATGAATTAACGCCCTCGACAAATTGAGATTTGGGGGGCGCTGCCTAGGGTCCAATAGAAAGCGCGCCGATCGTCAGACCGGCGCGCTTTTTTGTACCTGTAGAATGGGCGCTTATTCGGCCGCTTCGAACTGGTTCATTGTATTGTGGGCACCGCCAGCTTTCAGCGCGCGCTCACCGGCAACCATTTCCTTGAACGTATCGCCAAGATCGGAGCCAACCTCGTGCTGGTGCTTCACAGCAGAGACGCCGCGGCGGATCTCTTCGCGTTGCACATTCTTGACATAAGCAAGCATCTTCTCGTCGCCGAAATAGCCGTTTGACAGTTCGTCCATCCCCTTCGCAGTGAGGTGGAAAGTCGGCAGCGTAATCAAATTATGGAACACACCTGCACGGGCCGAAATGTCGGTCTGGAAACTTTGCAGACGCGCATCCGCTTCAAGGCCAAGCTCGGTCTCGTCAAACTTAGAAGACATCAGCGCGGTGTCATCTGGATAGTCGCCTACAGCGATTTTACCTTCGGCAATCCACTGCTCGCGAACTTGCTTACGCAGGTTGAGCGTCCAGTTGAAGCTTGGCGAATTGTTATAGGCCAGTTTCGCGCCTGGAACCACTTCGCGGATCGCGTTCACCATCGAGGCAATATCGTCGACATTTGGGGTCGCCGTTTCAATCCAAAGCAAGTCCGCGCCGCCTTGTGACAATGAGCTGATACAGTCTTCGATCACGCGCTCACGGCCAGTATTGTCTTGGAATTTGTACAGCCCGTTTGGCATCCGGATCGGACGCACGACTTTGCCGTCGCGCATTAAGGCCACTTCGCCTTCGCTTAGTGGGTTCGCGTCTGTGACCTCTTCAGTCTCAATCCACTTAATGTATTCAGAAGCAAGATCGCCAGGCGCAGTCGACACTGGAATTTTCTGCGTCAGGCCCGCGCCGAGGCTATCGGTCCGAGCGACGATCACGCCTTCATCCACGCCAAGCTCTTCGAACGCCATGCGGCAGGCGCGCAGCTTGGTGATGAAGTCTTCGCGTGGCACCGTGACTTTGCCGTCCTGGTGACCGCACTGTTTGGCATCAGAGACTTGGTTTTCAATCTGCAAGCAGCACGCACCCGCCAGGATCAACTCTTTGGCCAGCAAATACGTGGCGTGCTCATTGCCGAAGCCCGCATCAATGTCAGCAATGATCGGCACGACATGGCTTTCAAACGTGTCGATGCGATAGATGATTTCATCGATCGCCGCCTGATCCGCGCCAGACTCTTTGGCGGCATTCAGCTCTTGGAACAGATCGTTGAGCGCGACTTCGTCGGCTTGACGCAGCGATGTGTAAATCTCTTTGATAAGATCGGTCACAGCGGTTTTTTCGTGCATGGACTGATCTGGCAAGTGACCAAAGCTATTGCGCAGGCCAGCGACCATCCAGCCAGACAGATAAATATAAGTGCCTTTTGCAGTGCCGCGCATCCGCTTCACTGCTTTGATTTTCTGGTGCGCATGGAACCCCGACCAGCAGCCAAGCGACTGTGTGAATTTTGAACTGTCGGCATCATAAGCGGCCATGTCTTCGCGCATCATGACGGCCATCGATTTGGCGATTTCCAAGTGCGTATTATAGGTGTTTTGGATCTTCAGTTGAACCACATCTTCAACGCTGATACCGGCAGTCGTCATGCCAGAGGGATAGCGTTTCAGCGTGTCTTCCATCAACTGATTATAGGTGGGACGTTGGGTCATGAGTTTATCCTCGTCTTAAGTCAAAAGTCTGTGTGTTTAGGGGTGGAGTTAGTCGGCGCCGCGAAGGACGTCATAAGCAGGCAAAGTCAGGAAGTCGGCGAGCGTGTCGCCGGTTGCAGTTTGCACAAATACTTCGGTGGCCTCGGGATAACGGCCTTCAGCATAAGCATTGTCGCCGAGCGTCGCTTTGATTTTGCCGAGCTCGTCATTCAAGAGCACGTCGAACGCAGCCGCCGTGAAGACGTCTGAAGATCCGTCTTCTTTTTTATACTCAGTGCCGTGGGTCAGCCATTGCCACAGCTGGCTGCGCGAAATTTCAGCGGTGGCCGCATCTTCCATGAGATTATGGATCGGCACTGCGCCGCGACCCCGCAACCAAGCTGCCGTATATTCGATCCCAACTGAAATATTGGTGCGAATGCCGGCTTCGGTCACATCACCTGTATGTGGAGTCAGCAGCGACTCTTCGGTAATCGTCGGGAATTGCCGCTGGCTCAGCACTTGATTGGCTTGCGGCATTTCGGCGTCAAACACCTCCATCGCAACTGGGACCAGATCAGGGTGCGCCACCCATGTGCCATCATGGCCTTGTTGGGCTTCGCGTTTCTTGTCGGCGCGAACTTTATCAAAGGCCGCTGTATTGGCGGCTTCATCGCCTTTGACCGGGATCTGCGCCGCCATACCGCCCATTGCGTGGGCGCGGCGGCGATGACAGGTCTGGATCAGCTTCAGCGAATAGGCTTTCAGGAAGGCCCGATCCATACCGACTTGGGCACGGTCTGGCAGCACATAGTCAGGGTGATTGCGCAGCGTTTTGATGTAGCTGAAAATATAGTCCCAACGGCCACAATTCAGGCCGACAATGTGATTGCGCATCACGTATAGGATCTCATCCATTTGGAAGGCGGCAGGCAGCGTCTCAATCAGCACAGTGGCTTTAATCGTGCCATGCGGAATGCCGAGGGCGGCTTGCGCGAAATTGAACACATCATTCCACAAGCGCGCTTCCTGATAGTTTTCCATTTTCGGCAGATAGTAGAACGGGCCTTTTTCTTGCTCCATGAGCGCTTTGCCATTGTGATAGATGTGCAGACCGAAATCGAACAGACTAGCCGAGATGGCGCGACCATCAACCGTGACATGCGCCTCTTCCAGGTGCCAGCCGCGCGGGCGGACCAGCATGGTCGCGGTCTCATCATTCAAGCGATAAGACTTGCCGCGTGCTTCATCTTCAAATTCGAGGTGCCCAGCGGCATAGTCGATCATATTGGCCTGGCCTTCGATCATATTGGTGAAGGTTGGCGATGAGGCGTCTTCGAAATCAGCCATGAACATTTTTGCGCCAGAGTTTAGCGCATTGATCATCATCTTGCGGTCGACAGGGCCGGTAATCTCGACACGGCGGTCGAGCAGTGCTTTTGGAATTTCTGCGACTTCCCAGACTGAATTGCGGATATGCTCTGTTTCGAGCGGGAAGCTGGGCATTTCGCCATCATCAAAGCGCATCTGAGCGAGCTTGCGATTTTCCAGCAAGATCCGACGTTGGCCCCCAAAGCGACGCTCCAGATCGGCGATGAAGAGCAAAGCCCGATGGGTCAGCACGCGGTCATATTCAGGTGGGACCTGGCCCACAACTTCCGCAGGCCTGCGGTGGCGAGGGGTTGGTTTCGAGGCCGAAACCGCAGTTTGAATAAGCGTGTCAGACACGTTGCACTCCTGGTTTTTTTGTAATGACCCCCGTCTATTTACAAAACACATGCCACGTCCATAGCTGGCTGTATTAATTAGGGTTTTATTGTTTGTTATGTAAATTTTGATATGTAATGTTTGTAAATTTTGTTATATTGGGTCGCTATGAAGAAGAAACTGATCATCGGGCCGAGGATCAAACGTCTGCGCAGCATGCTCGGACTGACCCAGGCCGAATTTGCGCGCCGCCTTGATGTCTCGGCGACCTATGTCAATTTAATCGAGCGAAATCAGCGTCCTGTCAGCGCGACTGTGCTGTTAAAATTGGCCGAAGAGTTCGACATCAACGTCGCAGAACTCGCCCAAGACGTAGATGCCAGCTTAGTCAATGAGTTGGTCAGCGCCCTGCGCCATCCGGTTTTTGGCGGCGTCCAAGTCTCGAAAACCGAAATTGAAGACCTGGTCGGGGCCAGTCCAGAAGCGATGAAAGCCTTTCTACGCCTGCACGAAAGATATAGCGAACTGGCCTTGAGCACGTAT
>JBCBYJ010000094.1:0-7164 GCA_039815905.1 Pseudomonadota bacterium
CTTCGCCGCGCTCTAAACTGGGCGCAGCGCCATGATAGGCATTGACGTTCTGGCCCAGCAATTGGACTTCCCGCACGCCTTGGCTGGCCAAATCGCGGGCTTCGAACACGATATCATCGACCGGGCGCGACAGTTCTGCGCCGCGCGTATAGGGTACAACGCAAAACGTGCAGAACTTATCGCAGCCTTCTTGCACGGATAAAAAGGCGGTCGGGCCGTCCGCTTTGCGGGCTTTTGGTAAGGCGTCGAACTTTTCCAGCGTTTCAAATTCGGTTTCAAGCCGTTCGCCGGTGGAGCGATGCACGCGGGCAATCATCTCTGGCAGCTTATGATAGGCTTGCGGGCCGAGCACCAAATCGACGGCGGGTTGTCGTCGCATGATTTCAGCGCCTTCCGCCTGCGCCACGCAGCCGGCCACAGCGATCGTCATCTTGCCGCCTTGCGCCTGTTTTAGCTTTTTGATCTGGCCAAGTTCGGAATAGACTTTTTCCGTCGCCTTTTCGCGAATGTGACACGTGTTCAGGACGACCAGATCGGCCCCATCGGGATGGTCAACCGGCGTATAGCCGATCGGCGCGAGCACGTCTTTCATGCGCTCGCTGTCATAGACATTCATCTGGCATCCATAGGTCTTGATGAAGACCGATTTGGACGGTTGGGAAGCGGGTGTTTTCGTCATCGGGCGGCTTATGACTGAAAACCGCCCGAATGGCCATATCTGGCGTCAGTTCTGCGCCTTAAAAAATCGAATAGATCGCCTTGACGGCGACCACTAGAAACACTGAGCCGATTGCTGTGAGCATAGCGACATAAGTGCCTTCGCGCAGTTTTTCCCGATCTAAGATCGGTCCATTGAATGAGCCCTGGCGGCGTTCCGCGTGGGGCTTTGATCGAGACATTTCCATACCGCCCTCCTTTTCTTCTCGATGGAGTATGATTAAGACTCTGTTTACCATAATTTTGTGACAATACAACGAAACCGGACAATAAATATGTTGTAACACGGATTATTATAGTCTCTCAGAGCCTTTTATTCTGGCAAAACTGGTAAAAAATCCGAGGTTTAAGCCGCGCCGCTCTGGACCTGTAAAAACTTTCTCGTCATGACGCCAAAATGACTCGGATCATTTTGTTCAACAAACCCTTCAATGTCCTCTCGCAATTCACTGATCGCGGGCTCGAGGCCTCGTCGCGTGAGACCTTGTCGGATTATCTCGCGATTCCGGGCGTCTATCCGGCTGGGCGGCTCGACCGCGACAGCGAGGGGCTCATGGTTCTCACCGATAATGGCAAGTTACAGAGCCGGATCACGGATCCGAAAAACCGGACTCCTAAGACCTATTGGGCACACGTTGAGGGCGTGCCGGACGAGGCGGCCTTAGCGGCTTTGCGCGAAGGGATCCCTTTAAAAGATGGTCTCACGGCGCCAGCCCAAGCGCGCGCCATCGCGCCGCCATCTGATCTCTGGCCACGGACCCCGCCCATCCGCGTGCGCAAAACCGTGCCGGATGCGTGGCTGGAACTGACCATTACCGAGGGCCGCAATCGCCAAGTCCGACGCATGACAGCTGCAGTTGGCCATCCGACGTTGCGCCTTATTCGCGCTGCGGTTGGGGAATGGACGCTAGAGGGCTTGGCAAGCGGCGACTGGCGCGAAGGTTAGCCCAGGACTTGTTTAAGACTTGGTCAGGCGGGCTTTCGTCATCCCGCCATGCGGCTTGGCGCGGGCCGGATCTTCGGGCCAATCATGTTTGGGATATCGCCCGCGCATATCTTTCGCCATATCCTGATATCCGCCTTGCCAAAACCCTGGCAGGTCCTGCGTCGTCGCCACTGGCTTGCCGCCCGGCGATAAGATTTGCAGGGTCAAAGGCAATTGCCCGTCAGCGACGAAGAGATGCTGCGTCGCGCCATACAATTCTTGCGCTTTGCACTCAACCAGCGGCGCGCGCACGCTCAGCCAGTCAATCTGGGCCTCGCGGCCAGAGGGCAGCGCGATCTTGCGCGGGGCTTTTTGATCCAGCGTGCGCGGCAATGGCCACTCTAACTGCGCTTTCAGCGCCTCGCGAAGCGTGGCGGGCGTCGGCAAGGTAAACGTCTGTTGGGTCAGCACCGGGCCCAGCCAGTCCTCAACCTCGGCTTGTAGGCGCGCAAGATCCCAATCTGGCCAAGGCGATCCATAAAGGGTTTTGAGGGCTGTGACCCGTGCCACCATGTCAGCGACCGGCCGGTCGAGCCCAGTGGGTGCGAAGCCATCTGCGCTCAAATGCGCCAGGAAAGCCGCACGCGCCGCCTCGCGAGACGGTTTTGGCAACGGTTGTTCGGTCAAGACTATGGCCCCCATCGCGGTCACGCGGCGGGCTTTGAAACTGTTTTTGCGGGCATCAAACTCAGCTTCGTCGCGGGTTGTGACGGCACCATACTGTCGGGCTGTTACCGCGTCTAAGCGTGCAGCGAGGGTGATTCGGGATGATTTTGCGCTGCCCGCCATATCGGTCACGACCAGCCAATCCGATTTGGCGAGCGCCGCGGTCTCATCCAATTGACCGGCGCGGCCATTGGCGAGCAAATAATGCGGGCGATCGGGATCTCGGCGGCGCGCAATCATGTCCGGCCAGGCTTTAGCGAGCAGCGCGGTGACATCGGCTGAGGCCGGGGCCGGTCCGCCCCAACGCGCCGCTTGGGCTTTTAGCTTTTTCGCGCGCGGGCCAGTCTCGCTGCGAAACCGGGCAAGGCGCTCTGCGAGATCGGGGCTCTGTCCGCCCATACCGCGTTCGCTCATCAAAGCGGCGATCTCGGCGGCCAGACGGCGCTCTGCGTCCGTGTCAGCGCCAACGATCAGCGCGGCCTGGCGCGGCGGTAAAGGCAGGCGTGTCATCGCCTGACCTTTGGCGGTCAGCGTGCCATCAGGCTGCAAGGCGCCGAGCTTTACCAAATCCAGCTGCGCCGCTTTGAGCCGTCCCGCTGGCGGCGGCGTCAGCCAGTTCAACCGGCTTGGATCGCGCTCGCCCCAGTCTGCGAGCGTTAGCAAAAGGCCGGACAAGTCAGCGTTTTCAATCTCTGGCGAAGGCGCTTGTGTGAGGCCGCGCGTCTCGGCTTCATCCCAAAGCCGATAGCAAATACCAGGACCAAGGCGTCCGGCCCGTCCGCGGCGTTGGTCGACATTGGCGCGCGCTGCCCGAACCGTTTGCAGCTCCGTCGAGACCCCACCCGGGACAAAGCGCGGCACTCGCGCATAGCCGCTATCGACGACGACCGAGACGCCCTCAATCGTCAGCGCGCTTTCAGCAATATCAGTGGCAAGCACGATTTTGCGATGCCCGTCTGAACAGGGACGGATCGCGGCGTCCTGCTCGCGCGGGCTGAGCGCGCCATAAAGCGGCGCGAGACTGATCTGCGCGGGCAAAGATGGCGCGGACAAGCGCTCGGCTGTGCGCCGAATTTCTCCAGCGCCGGGCAAAAAGGCGAGGATGGAGCCGTCTGTTTCGCGGGCGGCCCGTTCAATCGCGCGGGCCATTTGGTCTTCCAGTCGCGTGCGATCTTTGCCGCGGCCAAGATACCGGGTCTCGATCGGAAACTGCCGCCCTTGGCTTTCGATGACGGGCGCGCCAAGCCGCGCCGCCATGGCTTCGGTGTCGAGCGTTGCGGACATCGCCAATAAGTGCAAATCGTCCCGCAGCGCGGATTGCACGTCTTGGGCGAGCGCCAAGCCGAGATCGGCGCTCAGACTGCGCTCATGAATCTCGTCAAAGATCACGGCGCTGACCCCAGTCAATTCTGGATCGGCCAACACGCGGCGCGTGAACAGACCGTCCGTGATCACTTCAACCACCGTGTCTTGGCTGACCTGTCGATCGACCCGCGTCGACAGGCCGACGCATTTGCCAAGGGGTTCGCCAAGTGTCTGGGCCATACGTAAGGCCGCCATGCGCGCGGCGATGCGGCGCGGTTCGAGCATGATGATCTTGCCCGGCAATGCCTCAAAGCCCTCGATCAGACCTGCCAAAGCCAGTGGCACTCGGGTCGTTTTACCCGCCCCGGGCGGGGCCCCGAGGATGAGCCTCTTTTCGGCGCGCAAGGTCGCGCAGATCTCTGGCAGAAGCGGTTCGATCGGTAATTGGCTCATAATTACACTCATGTCGTCAGTCATAAGGTTTCGCAATTGTACGTTTTCAACTAAAGCCCAATCGGTCTTGCAGTCTTGGAGGTCGCGTGTGACCCAGTCTCCAGAATTTTCAGTGTGCGTGCCCATGCATAATGAGGCGGGGAATGCAGCGAAATTGATCGAAGAGATCGCTGCGGCGCTCGATGGCCGCGCCTATGAAATGGTGATCACCGATGATGCTTCGACCGATGAGACGCGCGCCGTCCTGGCCGGGCTGAAGGGAAAATATCCGCAGCTACGGATCTATTCGCATCGAAAGAATGCCGGTCAGTCCCGGGCCTTGCGCACCGCGATCCAAAAGGCGCGGGCGCCAGTGATTGGAATACTGGACGGCGATGGACAGAATGATCCAGCTGACCTGCCCGCGCTGTATCGCAGCTTAACCCGGGCTGATGCGCCGCTTGATTTGGTCATGGTCATGGGCCGCCGCGCCAATCGCAAGGATTCGGCTTGGAAGAAATTTGGGTCGAGCTTTGCCAATGCCATTCGAAAGCGGCTCTTACGCGATGATTGCGATGATAGCGGGTGCGGCATCAAAGTGATGAAACGCGAGGCGTATATGTCGCTGCCCTATTTTGATCATATGCATCGCTACATGCCAGCTTTAATGAGCGCCGAAGGCTATAAGGTCGAGTTTCTCAACGTGAATCATCGCGAACGCGGTGCCGGCCAATCAAATTATACCAATTTTGGCCGCTTAGCGCCGGCTTGGTCGGATCTGCGCGGGGTGACTTGGTTGATCCGACGTCGGCGCAATCCGGAAGGCGTTGACGAAGTTTAACGCGCGATCTGCTCCAGGATGAAGTCGCAGCGCTGGTCTGCGCTGGTTTTGGGCAAAGCGATCAAGTCATATCCGCACGCCTTATAGGCCTGATAAATCCGGGTTCCAAAAGCGTCAGCCCCAGCAAAGTCGAGGCGCCGTTCCGCATCTTTAACATAGATGTCTTCCCAAGCGGGCAGGTAAAAGACGGGCGACCGATACGGCCGCTGCGCGATTGCCGCGCGCACAGGATCATCGGAAAAACCATAATGGCCGCAAAACGCGATGAGATCCGGCAGCCCGCGATCGAACACCGTTAAGCCAGACGCGTTATCATAATCCGCCATCGCCATTTCCAGCATGCGCGAGACAAATAAAGCTGGATCCTGCTCGCCGGTCGCGCGTCCACCTTTGCGTCTTTCTTCGGCCAAGACCCGGCGGGCCGTTTCAGGCACCGTTTGCAGGTGGGGACGGAGCGCCTCTAAAACTGTTGTTTTTCCGGCGCCTGGCGGGCCAGCAAGCACGAAAAATGGTCCGTTCGGGGCTGTCATCTCACAATTGCTCACTTTGCATTAAGGATCATTGGGGTTAGTGGTCGAAACCGGGCACTCGCGTGAGTCCCGCGAAGAGACAGCCACGAGCAGCGCGCCAGAATGGTGAAGGCTCATGTAGAGAAAAGGGGAATCCCATGCGACTCGTTTTGAGCGCGTTTCCGCTATTTATCATCCCGGTCGGGATTTATTGCTTGATTGCGCTGACCACAACAGGTGAGCCCGCGGTCTTATCGCATGGCACTGAAATTCTCAGCGAGCGCGTGTCACCCTTAATGGCAATCCTCGGTCAGAAGTTTTTCGGCATCGGCATGATTGGGGGGGAGATTGAATGGGTACTGACCAAAGGCGATGCCCTTTTGCTGCTCTCGATTGGTGTCCTGTTTATGGAAATCCTCAAATCGACCTCGACCGGCACAGCGACCATCATGAACCATGCGCTGTCGATGATCGTGTTCATTATCTGCCTGATGTTATTCTTGCTGCATCCAAACTTCGCAACCTCAGTCTTTTTCATCCTGACCGTGATGGCGCTTTTGGATGTCTTGGCGGGTGTGGTGGTGACGATTGTCTCTGCGCGCCGCGACTTTGGTGTCGCCGAAGGCTCATTTGGGTAGGGTTCGGGCATTCAAGCCATATCTGTAAAAACATCGGACCGGGCGCTTCACAGCGCCCGTTTCTGTTCTAGGGTGAACAGTTGTGTAAACAAGAGCTTGCCGGGGAGGCATCATGGAAGCGTTTTACGGGTTTATAGACAATCTCAGTGGATTCATTTGGGGCGGCTCATGGGGCAGCTCGCAAATCCTGCCCTTTGCACCATTGGCAGTGTTCCTCCTGGGGTCCGGTCTGTACTTCATGATCCGCTTGGGCGGACGGCCTCTGCGCCGCTTTGGTCCGGCCTTGGCAGAGGTCTGGAACGGTCGCAAAGGCGATGATGATCCGAACACGATTACCGCTTGGCAGGCGCTCTCTACGGCGCTTTCGGGCCAGGTTGGAACCGGTAATCTTGCGGGCGTGGCAACCGCGATCACCCTTGGTGGGCCGGGCGCGATCTTCTGGATGTGGCTGACTGCTTTGTTTGGGATGGCCTTAGCCTTTGCCGAAAGCTCGCTCGCCATCAAATATCGGGAACGCGACAAGTATGGCCGCATCAATGGCGGGCCGATGTATTATATCAAGAACGCCCTGGGGAAGAAATGGGGCTGGCTCGCCGTCTTTTTCTGTATCGGTACGCTGTTCTCAGCCACCGCAACGGGCGGCATGGTCCAGGCCAATTCGATCACGCAAACCGTGGTGCGAAGCGGCATTGAAGTCGGCATTGGCATCCCGACCTGGTCGGTTGGTCTGGTCCTCGCAGTATTGACCTTTGCGGTGATTATTGGCGGGATCAAATCAATCGGTAATGTCGCCGGTAAAGTCGTCCCTTTCATGGCGCTCCTTTATGTTTTGGTGGCCTTTGTGGTCTTGGTCATGAACGCCCCGCAAATTCCGGGGGCTCTGTCTTTGATTGTCAAATCAGCGTTTGGACTTGAACAAGCCGCTGGCGGGCTCGCGGGTTATGGCATGGCCGCAGCGGTTCGGGCAGGGGTCGCGCGCGGCCTGTTCTCGAACGAAGCCGGGCAAGGGTCGGCGCCAATCGCGCACGCGGCAGCGCAAACGCGCAACCCCGTCAAACAAGGTGAGATCGC
>JBCBYJ010000095.1:0-7151 GCA_039815905.1 Pseudomonadota bacterium
TTGGAGTGTGCTGAAAGTTGGCGCGAAGAATGTTCCGGGCCGGGTGTTCAAAGTCGGTCCAAACGGATTTCGCTGGGGCGTTCTCAACGCCGTTCCGAAGCAGCGCCATGATGCGATTTATGCCGATGCGCTGTATGATAGCGGGCGGGTTTATCACGATCTCACCAATCCTGAGCCGATTGATGAAAGCAAGATCACTGTGCCGACTCTGACCATTGGAGCCAAGAAAGACCGCGCCACGGTAATCAAAGCGGTGCGAAAGGTCGGCCAAAAATACGCCAAAGCCAGCGTGCCGGGCGACTATACCGAATACCGCTCTAATGCCCATTGGATCGTCGATGAGCCAGGCACTGAGCAAGTCAGCGCTGACATTCTAGAATGGCTGGATCGTCGCCTGACCTAGTCCAGCGCGCCAATATAGGGCAGGCCGCGATACTTGCCCGCATCGTCCATGCCATAGCCGACCAAATACCGTCCTGGCGCATCAAAAGCGTGGAAATCGACATCCCTGTCGCCGACGGGCGCAGACGGTTTACGGGCGAGGGCACAGGTGATCACCTCGCGCGCCCCCTTGGTCAGGAAGTGCTCGCGGGCAAAGGCCAGCGTCCGGCCGGTATCAAACACGTCGTCGAGGATCAGAACCCCGCGATCTTTTACCGGTCGGGCAATATCTGCGCGCACGACGACACGGCCTGAGCTTTCGCGCGCATCGCGATAGCTTTCGAGCCACAGCGCATCCAAAACCGGATGCACATCGAGCCGGGCCAAAGCTTTCATCAGATCGCTGGTAAACGGAGTCGCCCCGATCAAGATATTGATCGCTGTCCATTCGCCGGTCAGTCGTGGGGCTAATCGACTTGCCAATTCGTCGACCCGCGCCATCAGATCGGTTTCAGACAGGACCATATCGATATTTGAATCGCTCATTGTCACCTATTCCGTCGCTGCGAGGGCGGTATCGGCGGGAACAAAGTCGAGTTCAAGCTCAAACGACTCAAAAGGTGGATTTTCTATGCGGGCTGAAAACAAAGCCGTCGCCTCTGCCGGTATGCTGGTCGGCATGATCGGCGCAAAGGCTTGCGCGACTTGCGCACCTTGATCATCGAGCAGGAGGACCCGCACATTTGGGGCGCTGACCGTGCGGCCCGTCATATTCTGCACGGCACCGCGAACTTCCAAGATCGGGGTGGTGCCGTCGAAAAACCGCTCGGCTTCGGTGTCGAGAAATTCCAGCCCGAACCGATTCACCGGCAGGCCGAGCGCGGCATAGGTGCTCGCTGATTCGGGCCAGCGTTTGACCACTTCCCCGCGAAAGGCGAGCAATCCCGCCAAGATGACCAGCGCCGCGGCGACGGTTGTGGTCCAAGCGCTGAGCGCCGCGGCGCGGCTTTTGCGGCGACGCCGCTCCCGGACCTTGAGCCGGTAGGCTTCATGCGCGCCTAAGACACTGTCGCCGGGGGTTGCGCCCTCTGGTCCGACAAACCAAGAATGCCCGCATGCGGCGCACTTTACTGTCCGTCCGCTTTCCCCAATGGTGGAGTCTTCGGCGAAATATTGAGTCTCGCATTCTGGACAGGTCAGGATCATGGCTTGGACATTCGCTTAATTTTTAGGAATAGTCGATATGCCCAGGCTCCTATTGCTGAAGGATTTACATGTCGCGATACCGACCAGATTTAAGCGATGAACCCGCCGTGCGCCTCGACGGGGTCAGCTTAACTTATGAGCGGACCGGCGAGATCTTGAGCGAAATTGACTTAGTCTTGCGCCAGGGCAGTTTTACGTTTTTGACAGGGCCATCCGGGGCGGGGAAATCGTCGCTGTTGAAGCTGTTATATCTGGCGCATGCGCCGACGCGCGGCGGCATCCGTCTGTTCGGGCGTCAGACCCATGAATTGAAGCGCAAGCAATTGGCCGCGATGCGACGTCGAATTGGCGTTGTGTTCCAGGAATTTCGGCTGCTCAATCATCTCACCGCGTTTGAGAATGTCGCATTGCCTATGCGAGTCGCGGGTCAGAAACCTGACACATATCAGAATGAGGTGATTGATCTGCTGCGGTGGGTCGGGTTGGGCGAGCGTGTGGATATACCAACACCGTCTTTATCAGGTGGCGAGCAGCAACGCGTTGCCATCGCAAGAGCCTTGATCAATAAGCCCGACCTGTTGATTGCCGATGAGCCCACCGGGAATGTTGATCCCGAAATGGGAAAGAAAATTCTTCGCTTGTTCGCGGAGCTAAATAAGCGCGTCGGCACGACCATCGTCATCGCGACGCACGATTTGGAATTGATCCGCGAGTTTGATGCTCCGGTCCTGCGCCTCAGCAATGGGATGCTCGTCCGCGATGTTGAGTATGGAGACAGCGAATGAGTCGACGAGAAACCCCGCTCCTGCCCGTCAGTGATGCGCGCGAGGCGGCTTTGTTCTTCGTCGTCGGGGCGCTTTGCTTTTTGGCGGCCTTGGCGGCGCTAACAACCCGCGGAACCTATAAAGCCGCCGAAGCTTGGGGCGCACAGATTGAGGGCGATCTGACTGTTATTATGCGCGACACAGATCGCCGCACCGCTGAGGAAGCTGCGAGTCGCGTCGCAAATTTTGCCAATGTGTTCGAGGCTCGGATTTTGAGTGATGGTGAAGTCGAGGTCCTGCTGGAGCCCAGTCTCGGCCCAGGCGGATTGCCTGAGGGCTTGCCGGTGCCCGTCCTAATGGTGGTGCAAGCCGATATGGCGGTGGGTGATCCAAGCGTGGCGATTGAAGGCGTCTTGGATGATCTGTTGATCGATGGCGATGTCGCCGGCAATGCAGGCTATGCGGAGAATGTACGCGGAGCGCTCAATGTGCTGCGTTTGGTGGCTTTGTCGATTGTCGCCTTGCTCTCCGCCACAGCCGTCGCGGTGATCGCTTTTGCCACACATGCCGCGCTGCTGGCGCGGCGTGATATTGTCGATGTCCTGCATCTTTCAGGGGCAGAGGATCGCTACATTGCCGGACTGTTTGAGCGACGGTTTTGGGTGCTCGCTTTGCAAGCTGGTATGGGCGGGGCGATTGCGGCCCTCATGGTCACGGCGCTGATCGTGTTTTCAGGCGGGGGTTCTGGCGGTGTGGAAGCGCAGCTTTTGCCGCGTCTGAGCTTAGATTTTTGGGACATTGTGATCCTCTTGGTCGCCCCGGTCATGGCCGGTCTGGCGGCTCGCCTGGCGGCACGGGTCACAGTGCTGGCCTCGCTCAAGGATACATTGTGAACGCAGCGCGCTCGCTCCTCTTTGCCGTCTGGTTATATGGTTGGATGGGAGTCCTTGGTTTGTTGGCCTTGCCGACTTTGTTTTTGCCACGCGCCGCGACGCTTTGGTGCATTCGTCTTTATGTGCGGTTTGTTTTGTTCGGCCTGCGCTGGATTTGCGGAATCCGAGTCGAAATTCGCGGCCGGGAGCATGTTTTGGGTGGTCCTATTCTGATCGCTGGGAAACATCAGGCTATGTTGGACATTTTTATCCCTTTTCTGATCTTTGAGGCCCCGGTCTTGGTCATGAAGCGCGAGCTGCTCTGGTACCCGGTGCTCGGCTGGTACGCCCCGAAAACACGCATGATGGCGATCGACCGCGGCGGCGGCGCGCGGACCATGAAACAAATGCTTAGCGCCGCAAAAGCCCGGGTCACAGAAGAAGGGCGGCAAATGCTGATCTATCCAGAGGGCACACGCCGCGCGCCTGGCGCCGAGCCAAGCTATAAGCCCGCGGGCATTCGCGCCTTTTATAAGACGCTGGACGTGCCGATGGTGCCATTGGCCACCAATGCGGGCCTGTGCTGGCCGGCCAAAGGGCTAATCCGCCGTCCCGGCCGCGTGGTCTATGAAGTGCTTCCGGCTTTGCCAGCCGGTCTCAATCCAAAAGCCATGCTGGAGGATCTCGAAACCGTGCTTGAAACCGCCTGTGATCGGCTCCTGGAGGAAGGGCTCGAAACCCAAGGCCGCACCCGCGACACCTTGCGATGAGCGCGCCAAGCCCGCGCCTCTTAAAGCAGGCCTGCGACGCGCTGGCCGAGCGCGATGCCTGCCTCGCCCATGCCTATCAAACCGTTGGACTGCCGACCTGGCGCGCGACGGCGCCGACCTATCAGGCTTTGGCGCGGATTGTGGTCTATCAATTGATCTCGACCAAAGCCGCAGATGTGATTTGGGGCCGTATCCAGGACCGGCTTGAATCCGTGACGGCGGAGGCGGTGCTGCGCGATAATCAAGAGGCGCTGCGCGCTTGCGGTCTCTCGCGCCCGAAACTGGGGCATCTCAATGCGATCGCTGAGGCCGTTCGCTCTGGCGCGCTCGACTTAAACGCCATGCGAGAACAGCCGATCACGGACGCACGCCGGGCCTTGCTGGCGATTAAAGGGATTGGGCCATGGACAGCTGATACGTTCTTGATGACCGCGCTTGGCCATTTGGATGCGTTTCCCAGCGGCGATGTCGGCCTGATCGAGGCCTATCGGCAGTTGGACGGCGCAGATGCGCGCTTGACCGCAAAAGCGTTCACTGCGGCGGCGGACTCCTGGCGACCGTATCGCGCGGTCGCGGCCCATTTGCTCTATGATTGGTACAATTCTACACGGCGGTAAACGCTTGGAATCAGACCTTTATCCGCATGCAGATGATTCGGACGGAGTTGCCACTAGACACTTAAAGTCAGTGTCATACGATCGACACAGCGAATCAGTAATGATGCGCCCGAATGAGAAGGAGAGTTCGCTTTCAAGAAGAAAGTTCGACAGTCTAAGACCCGCATGAGCTTTAAGATCCGCCTGATACAGTGTGATCATCATGGCTGAGGTCCTTTCCACCCCGCCGAATGGTCGGCCCGCGTTGGTTTTGAACGCTGATTATCGGCCTTTATCCTATTACCCGCTATCGCTCTGGCCTTGGCAAGATGTCGTCAAAGCGGTGTTTTTGGATCGCGTCGATATCATTGCCGAATATGATCATTATGTTCGCAGCCCGAGCTTTGAGATGCGTTTGCCCTCGGTCATCGCACTGCGCGAATTTATTCGCCAAGACCGGGTGCCGGCCTTCACCCGCTTCAATGTCTTCCTGCGCGATGGCTTTAAGTGCGTCTATTGCGGATCGCCGCATGATTTGACCTTTGATCACGTCATTCCGCGCTCAAAAGGCGGGCGGACAACTTGGGACAATATCGTCGCGGCCTGCTCGCCCTGTAATCTGCGCAAAGGCGGGCGGATGCCGAATGACTGTAAGATGCACCCGCAGCGCAAGCCGGACCGGCCGAGCAATTACTATCTGCAAGAGATGGGACGTAAGTTTCCGCCGCACCATCTGCACGAGACCTGGATGGACTATCTCTATTGGGATATCGAGCTCGACCGCTAATCTGAGCGCTTGTTAACCTGTACCGGCTTTGCCGTGATCGCCTCGGCGGCCTATGCGTCGGCGTTTGGCGGTTAAGCTTCGCCGCGGCTGCGCAGCCACAATAAGAGCAAGGGTATCCAGATCAAAGACAAGGTCAGCGCGCCTTTAATGGCCTGATAGCCAACCCACCACCAGAAGAAGCGTTTCTTATTGGCGTTGAGCCACTGGATCGAAGCGCGCAGTCGCGCGATAGGGCCGCGTCGGGCCTGCGAGTCTGGGCTTGGATCAGTCGACATTGGGGGCCGGTTTCCCCGCCATTCTCAGGTGTTTTTCGAGCAGCGGATGCAAGTCAGCATTGGCCGCCAAGATTGAGCCGGTCTCAAGCACATCGCCGCCATTAAGCTCGCTCGCAGCGCCGCCCGCTTCGCGCACCAGGACGATCCCGGCGGCAATATCCCAGGGTTTCAAATGGCTTTCCCAGAAGCCATCAAACCGGCCAGCCGCGACCCAAGCGAGATCAAGCGCTGCCGAGCCATAGCGGCGAAGGCCAGCGACAGAGCGGGTCATCGCCGCCATCTCGCGCCCGAAGCGCTCATGATATTCCTCGGCTTTGCCAATCCAAGGCGTGCCGGTCGCGACCACGGCTTCGTCAAGTCGCTTGCGTCCGGCGACCCGCAATTTGCGCTGGCCGAGCCAAGCGCCGCGTCCGGTTTCAGCCCAAAAGATCTCATTCTTCGCAACGTCATAGACGACACCACAAAACAGTTTGCCCTCGCGCTCTAAGGCGATTGAGACGGCGTAATGCGGCTGGCCATGAAGGAAATTCAAAGTGCCATCGAGCGGGTCGACGATGAATCGATTGGTCTTGTCGGTGCCGTCGACCACGCCGCGCTCTTCCATGACGAAGCCATAGCCAGGACGGGCTTTGGCCAAATGTTCATAGATAATGTCTTCGGCGCGATGGTCGGCATTTGAAACAAAGTCCGCCGGGCCTTTTTTGGTGACCTGCAAATACTCAACTTCGCCAAAGTCACGGGCCAAGGATCGGCCTGCCTTTCGAGCCGCTTCAATGATCACATTACCAAGCGCGGAGGGTTTCGACATCGTTAAGCTCTCTTATCTGTTGCCGCACTGGACGGTCGTCCCGGTATCAAGGGCGCGCGTCGCGGGTCTAATCAGCGCGGCGCAGATAGGTGCGGTCTTCGGTCTGCACAATGATCCGCTCGCCGACGCCAATAAAGGGCGGGACGGTGACCCGGACGCCATTGTCGCATACGGCCGGCTTGAAACTGTTGGCCGCGGTTTGGCCTTTGACGACCGGTTCGGTGTCTTCGACAGTCAAAGTAACTTGCTGCGGCAGCGCGACCCCGATCGGCGTATCGCCATAAAACTCGATCTCAACCGTCATGCCATCTTGCAGGAAGTCGCCATCGTCGCCCACAAAGTCTTTTTGCAATTCGATTTGCTCAAATGTTTCCTGATCCATGAAGGCATAGGCTTCGCCGGCATCATAAAGAAACTGAAAGTCTTTTTGCTCAAGCCGGACCCGTTCAATCGTTTCATTGGCCCGGAAGCGCTCATTGGCTTTAGAGCCATTGAACAGATTGCGCATTTCGACCTGATTGAAGGCGCCGCCTTTGCCAGGCTTAACGTGGCTGCACTTCATCGCGCGCCAGACGCTGCCATTATATTCAATCACCATATTCGGTTTGATTTCGTTGCCGTTGATTTTGGCCATTTCAGCGTCCTCATCAGTAGAGCGCGCGGCGTAGCGGTGACGGGCGGATTGGTCAAGT
>JBCBYJ010000096.1:0-6929 GCA_039815905.1 Pseudomonadota bacterium
CCAGGATATCCACCTCGACCCAATCATGGTCGAATTACCGACCCCTATTTCATGGAAGTCACTGAAGATGGAAACGTCGCGGGCCGCGAGACTTTGCGCGAACAGATCCGTGCCAATGGGCCAACTGTGCCCTATGGAGTGATTATCAAATGAGCAATCGCGAAATCACGAAACTGACGCTCTACGGCGACAGCATTTCCGGCAATTGCCAAAAACCGCGCTGGACGGCGGACTATCTCGACATCGACCATGATTGGGTCGAGGTGGATATCCTGGATGGCGGCACGCAAACGGAAGAATTCTTAGCGTTGAACCCGGTTGGCCAAGTGCCGATCGCCCGCTGGGCGGATGGCCGCGTCTTGCCGCAATCAAACGCAATCATGCTCTATCTGGCCGACGGATCGGACCTCATTCCTGGTGATACGTTTCAGCGCGCACAGATGAATTCCTGGTTGTTTTGGGAACAGTATTCGCACGAAACCTCGATCGCGGTGCGCCGGTTCAAAAAGCATTATTTAAAGCTATCGGACGAGGACATTGACCCTCAACTCATGGTCAAAGGGCGCCGGGCGCTCGGGGTCATGGATATGCAATTAACTTGGTCGGATTGGTTGGTCGGCGAGGGCTTGACCTGCGCTGATATTGCGCTCGTGGCCTATACGCGCGTCGCCCATGAAGGCGGCTTTGATCTCGCAGAATTTTCGAACGTAGAACGATGGGTGAGCCGCGTCGAAGGCGCGCTCTCGATTGGCCACGCTATGCCCAAACAAGGGGTGACACTGTAATGTATCGTTATGACGAATTTGACGCGCAGATCGTAAAAGAGCGCGTCGATCAATTCCGCGGACAAGTCGAACGCCGTTTGTCCGGAGAGATTTTGGAGGACGAGTTCAAACCGCTGCGGTTGCAGAACGGAGTCTATTTGCAGCTACACGCCTATATGCTGCGTGTCGCCATCCCCTACGGACAGCTCAATGCCGCGCGGATGCGCAAGCTGGCCAAAATCGCTCGAGACTATGATCGCGGCTATGGCCACATGACGACACGCCAGAACATCCAATACAATTGGGTCGCGCTGAAAGATATTCCGGACGTGCTCGCGGAACTCGCCGAAGTCGAAATGCATGCCATTCAGACCTCTGGCAACTGCATCCGAAATGTCACTTCAGATCACTTTGCTGGCGCCACCAAAGACGAGATCATGGATCCGCGACCCTGGTGTGAAATTATTCGCCAGTGGAGCACGTTTCACCCCGAATTTGCGTTCTTGCCCCGCAAATTCAAAATCGCAGTGACCGCGGCTGAGCATGACCGCGCCGCGATCCGCGTCCATGATATCGGCTTGCATATGCGCGAGCGGGACGGCGTCGTCGGATTCGAGGTGCATGTCGGCGGCGGCCAAGGTCGGACACCGATCATTGCGGCCCTGATCAATGAATTCGTCCCGGAGACCGAGATTCTCGATTATCTTGAAGCGATCATGCGGGTCTATAACCGCTTTGGCCGCCGCGATAACAAATATAAAGCGCGGATCAAAATCCTAGTCAGCGAAACCGGGGCGGAGGAATTCACGCGGCTTGTTGAAGAAGAATATGCAGCGCAACAAGACGCCGAGAAGATCGCCCTTCCACAAGCTGAGATTGACCGCATCAATGCCTATTTCGCGGCCCCTGCCTTTGCAGAAAAGCCGGATAAGAGCGCGGCCTTTGAACGGGCCAAAACCGCGGATCCCGCTTTTGCCAATTGGGCCAAAGTCAATCTGCACCCGCATAAAGTGCCCGGCTATACATCCGTGACGATCAGTCTGAAGCCGATTGCTGGGCTCGCTGGCGATGCCACGGATGCGCAAATGGCGGTCATGGCGCACTTGGCTGAGGTCTATGCCTTTGACGATATCCGCGTCACCCATTCTCAAAACGTGGTCTTGCCGCATGTCGCCCTGGACGATCTTTATAATGTCTATCGCGAGCTCGATGCCGCCGGCATGGCGACGGCGAATGAAAGCCTGATCACGGACATGATTGTCTGCCCGGGCCTCGATTATTGCAATCTTGCCAATGCTAGGTCGATCCCGGTTGGCCAAGAGATCCAAAAGGTCTTTGCAGATCCGACCTATGAGCAGGATATCGGCAAATTGCATATCAATATTTCCGGCTGCATTAATGCCTGTGGGCACCATCATGTCGGCCATATCGGCATTCTCGGCGTCGATCGAAAAGGCGAAGAATATTATCAGATCTCACTTGGCGGACGCGCCGATGAAAAGGCGGCAATTGGTCAAATCATCGGCAAGGCGCTGCGGCATGAAGAAGTGCCAGCCGCGGTGAAAACCATTGTTGATACTTATCGCGACCTGCGCATCAGCACAGATGAGACATTCATTGATGCGGTTGAACGCCTTGGCGTCGAGCCGTTCCAGGAGGCGATCTATGCCACTGATTAAAAATGGCACTGAAGCCGAAGACAGCTGGACCTTTGTGGACGAGGGTGACGTGCCGACATCAGGATACATCACAGTCCCTTTAGCTAAGCTAATAGAAGAGTCTGACGCTTTGCTGGCCCGAAACCAACAAATTGGCGTGCGCCTCAATCCCGGCGACGATCCTCATGAATTGTCACCATTTCTGGATCGTATCGCCTTGATTGAAATAGATTTTCCCAAATACACAGATGGCCGGGGCTTTAGCCAGGCGCAGCTGCTCCGTCGCCGTCTTGGGTATGGGGGAGAATTGCGGGCAGTCGGGCACGTCTTAAGAGATCAGATTCTCTATATGAACCGTTCAGGGTTTGACGCTTATCAGACCACCCGGGCCGACCTACCTAATGTTGTGCAAGCGCTGGAAGAGTATTCAGCGTTCTATCAACCGGCCGCCGATGGACACAAATCTGTTTTCGCGCGGCGCCATTTAAAGGCCTGAGACGCATGCCCTATTCGGCAATTAAACTGTCCATCGAAGAAGATGTCGACCAGCGCCTGAAGCGGTTGAATGACGAGTTGAGAGAGGCTTCCGCTCAAACCATCTTGCGGGCATCGATCCTACGCGAGTGGTTGGGCGAGCTGACTTATGTCTCCAGCTTCGGCGCGGAAAGCGCTGTTATGCTGGCCCTCATCGCGGATGTTGATCCAGATTTGCCGATTGTGTTCCTCGAAACCGGCATGCACTTTCCGCAAACACTCGACTATAAAGACGAACTGATTGAGCGGCTCGGCCTGACCAATGTTCGCGATATTGCGCCGGACGCTGATGAGCGCTTGGCGGAAGACCCGAAAAATACGCTTTGGAAGACCAATCCAGACGCCTGTTGTGCCCTGCGCAAAGTGCGTCCGCTTGAGCCAGCCCTAGAAGGCTTTGACGCTTGGATTACGGGACGCAAACGCTTTCACGGTGGCGAGCGGATGTCGCTGCCAGTGTTCGAACACGCGAGCGGACGGTTCAAAGTGAACCCGCTCGCGGGATGGACGCAAGACGACGTGCAAGCTTACTTCAAGCGCCGGGAGCTGCCGCGTCATCCCCTGGTCGGACAAGGTTATCCCTCTATCGGGTGCTGGCCTTGCACCAAGCCGGCAGAAGATCCGAACGATATACGCTCTGGTCGCTGGGCCGGACAAAACAAAAGCGAGTGCGGTCTGCACGTCGAAAAAGCCGAACGCCCGCGCGTTTTCTAATCAAAACGATCTCAACATAATTTAGCCTGAAAGCCTGTCATTATGAATGACATGGCTTTTTGGTGTCGAGCGACGTGTCTTGGCCTCATGGGCCAGCCTCGGTCACGCGCAGCCCGCCAGCGAGCTCCTTGGCGAAGCTTTGCTGGAGGAAGCCCTTACGGCAAAGGCCGATGCCCACAGCGAGATACGAAACGATCGCTATATCAGTGTCATAGATTATCGTGCGCCCTCCAATGTGCCGCGCTATTTTTTAATCGATACAGAAGATATGAGCGCCGAAGTTTTTTTGGTGGCGCATGGCAAAGGCTCAGATCCTGATTATGACGGCATTGCAGACCGGTTTTCAAATATTGAAGGGTCGAAAATGACCTCGCTTGGCGCGTTCGTCACGGGTAGAACCTATTTCGGGGCGCATGGGCTTTCATTGAAACTAAAAGGGCTCAGCCCGCAAAACAATCTTGCCGAGCAACGGCTCATCGTCATTCATGGCGCGGATTATGTGAACCATGGGCGATCTGTGCTGGGACGCAGCTGGGGTTGTCCAGCGCTCGAGCGCAGCATTGCAGAACGCATCATTCCGCTCATCAAAGGTGGAACATTCGTCTATGCTGTCGGACGGAACGCGGAGGATTGAACACGTGGACATTGACGAATTTCGACAGCTCGCTTTGTCGCTGCCTTACGCCATCGAGAAGCCGCACTTTGATCGCGCAAGCTTTCGCGTTGATGCCCCGCGTGGCAAAACAATTGCGACACTTTTAGAATCCGCAGCGACAGCGAACGTGTTTCTAACGGTTGAAGAGCAAGAGATTTTGATCGGCGCAGATCCTTCCATCTTCTCCAAAGTTCCAAATAAATGGGGGGATAAGGGGGCGACTTGCATTCGGCTCTCGGCAGTGGATAAGACAACCGCGTTATCCGCCTTGAAAATGTCCTGGCGACACGCGGCACCAGCGAAACTTCAAGACGCGCTTGAATAGAGGGCCAGCTTGGGGTTATAGCGCCCAAATGACAGACCAAATGCCTGACCGCCTCTCGGTGAACCCAAACAGTCCTTATTACGATCAAGACTTGCTGCTGCGCGGGGTTGGCATTCGTTTCAATGGCGTCGTGAAAACCAATGTCGAGGAATATTGTATCTCGGAAGGCTGGATCAAAGTCGCCGCCGGCAAGGCGGTGGATCGCAAAGGCAATCCACTCACGCTGACCTTAAAGGGCTCCGTCGAGGCTTGGGTCGAAAACGACGCGGCGGACGCCGCCGATTAAGACGCGTCTGCTTCGAGCGCAAGATAAACGGCCTCGCTTGACGTCTCGCGCATCTCTAACGGCCCGTTCGGATTATTATTGTCGAACACTTGCACCATGCCGATAAAGTAAAGCGCGTTCACCGGGTCGATCCAGAACCAAGTGCTGGCCGCGCCACCCCAAAAGTAAGAGCCCGCCGGAATTTTGCTCGGCACCGCCGCCGGATCCTCAACCGTTCCAACCGTAAGACCCATGCCTAAGCCAGGATAGGTTTCGCCCTGATTGATCCCAAGCGATGAGAGACTTTGATCCTCGGTCAATACATTGGTGATCATAACCTCAATCGTTTCTGGCTTCAGGATCTGAACACCGTCGAGCGCCCCGCGATTGACCAGCATTTGGGCGAACCGGCTATAATCATCCATGGTCGAGACGAGCCCACCACCGCCAGATTCGAAGGCCACCGTTTCTTTGCGGAACATGACGCTTGGAAACGGCACCGGCACCATCGCCCCAGTTTCTGGATCAAAGCCATAAACCTCGCTTAAGCGGTCATAGTTTTCGTCAGGCACGAAGAACGCTGTGTCGACCATGCCCAAGGGGCCAAATAGCCGCGATTGCAAAAATTCGCCAAAGGTCTGACCAGACAAGCGCTCAATGATGGCGCCCTGAATGTCCATGCCGACGCTGTAATACCAAGCTTCACCAGGCTGAAACAGAAGCGGAATGTCGGCGGTTTTATCGATAAAGGTCTGCATATCCGGGGACTCCAGCACTTTCATATCGCGAAAGGCGGTGTTGGCCGGATCGGACCCGCTCAATCCGTACCCAAAGCCAGATGTGTGGCTCATCAGCTCACGCATGGTCGGTTGACGGTCGAGTTCGGTCAGGATCGCGGTTCCATCTTCGGTAACCCCATCCAGAACCTTCAAATCCGCAAACTCTGGAATGAATTTAGACACCGGGTCATCGAGATCGAACAGCCCCTCTTCCCACAGCATCATCATGGCAACTCCGGTAATCGGCTTAGACATGGAATAGATGCGATAGATCGTGTCTTCTTCAATCGGAGCGCCGCTTTCTAGACCGCGCAAGCCATCGTAATAGTCGCTGATGATTTCGCCGTCTTGGGCCAAGCGCGTATGGATGCCGTAGAGGCGACCATCACGCAGATAATCGCCCATCGTCGTCTCCAAAGCGGCGATTCCGTCTGCGCTAAACTTAGGTTCGGTCGTCGATGCCGCCTCGATTGCAACAGGCGGCGCTTCGACTTCAACCGGTGCGGTGTCGGAAATCCCGCTCACACAGCCTGCAAGGGCGACAAGCGAAAGCCCCGCAACGAGCGAAAACCGTAGGGCGTGTTTCGGCGCAAATTTCATCATCACGACATCCTCATTTGATCGCTACTGGCTTGCTAGAGACCGAGCGGTGAAACAAGGTCTTCCGTTGCGGAGGGAGTCTGAATCAAGCGCGCCGAAAACCCATATTGTCGATCAAGCGCGTTGCCCCCATCCAGGCCGCTGCCAGCACCCGGCCTTCGTGACCGGCTTCAATTGGACCATTAGGTAAGTCTTGCAGCGTCTGCGGATCGACGGCGCTAACATAATCCAGCTGATCAAAGCCTGTCGCAGAAATTCGCGCGCGCGCTTCGGCCAAGACAGATTGCACCGATCCGCCAATTGCGAGCCGGATCGCCGCCCGATGCAAAGCGCTGCTGATCGCATTGGCTTTGGCGCGCCCTTCGGGGTCGAGATAAGTGTTGCGCGACGATTGCGCCATCCCATCCGGGTCGCGCACCGTCTCGCCGCCTATGATCTCAATCGCAAAACCAAGATCGCGCACCATGCGCCGAATGATTTGCAGCTGCTGATAGTCCTTTTCCCCGAACACCGCCAGATCAGGCTGAACATGGACGAATAATCTCGCCACAATGGTTGCCACACCATAGAAAAAGTGGGGTCGATAAACACCGTCTAGCAAATCCGACATTTGCTCAACGCGGACATTGGTCACCGAG
>JBCBYJ010000097.1:0-6926 GCA_039815905.1 Pseudomonadota bacterium
AGGCGATCACAACCTCACAATTCGGGCCTGGTTCTCGCAGCCAATAGGCGCCGTCAATGACCCCTCGGACAAAGTCTTCATCATCGCGCGCGCGCACATAAAGCTGCTCCAGCGGGCGCGTCGTTAGGCGCAGATAGACCGAGCCGCCCGTCTCATCCCGCAACCAGGTGCGCTCATCAGGATCGCCCTCGCCATCGCGTTGAAGATAATCAAACGCCCAATCCATAATGATCGAGAGCTCATCCAGGTAAGCCGGTTCAAAGCTGACCAAGCCATCTTGGCTCATGCCAATCAGCTGCGCGCCAATCGATTGATGCGCGCCGCCTTCAGGGGCCAGCGTCACCCCAGACGGGGTGCCCGCAATAATGAAGCGCGCATCCTGATAACACGCATAATTCAGGGCATCGAGCCCGCGCGCCACGAACGGATCATAAACGGTTCCAATCGGGATCAGACGCTCGCCAAACAAGCTGTGCGACAAGCCCGCCGCGCCGAGCAATAAGAACAGATTCATCTCAGCAATGCCAAGCTCAATATGCTGGCCTTGCGTGTCGAATTTCCATTTCTGCGTGGAGGGAATGCGCTGATCGCGGAACGTATCTTCGCGGGTCTTGCGCGCAAACAATCCGCGCCGGTTCACCCATGGCCCGAGATTGGTGGAGACCGTCACGTCCGGCGACGTGGTCACAACCCGCTCTGCCAGCGGGTGATCGGACTTTGCTAACGCGTCTAAAATCTTGCCGAACCCGGCTTGCGTGGAGGTAAATTGATCGTCCAAAAAGACCGGGCCCGGCGTCGGAAGTTTGGCCGCGGCATATCGCCGACGGCCTTGGGCGAAAAATGGCACATCGGCCAATAGCGCTTCAACGGCTTGCGGATCTTTCGCGGCGGCGAGCCTGTCCCATTCGGTGCCTTCCGCGATGCCCATACCGGCTTGGAACTCTTGCATCTGACTGGGGTTCATCAACCCGGCATGATTGTCCTTATGCCCCGCCAATGGTGTGCCCCAGCCTTTGATTGTATAGGCCAGGAAGACCGTGGGTCGATCATCTTGAACTTGATCAAAGGCCTCGATCAGGGTCGCTGTGCATTGCCCACCAAGATTGTTCATCAACTCGTTGAGTTCATCGTCAGAGCGCCGGTCAATCAAAGCGGTGACATCGCCTTGATCGCCGAGATCGCTCATCAGACGCGCCCGCCAGGCCGCCCCGCCCTGATAGGTCAGAGCCGAATAGTCTCCATTCGGGCATTCTTGGATCCAGGTCTTCAGCGCCGCCCCGCCCGGCTCGGCAAAGGCGGCACGCTGTAGAACGCCGTGCCGTAAGACCACCGTGCGCCATCCAAACGCTTGGAAGATCGCCTCAATCTTTTGCCACAAGCCCTCATGCACGACCCCATCAAGGCTCTGGCGATTATAGTCGATAATCCACCAAGTGTTCCGCAAGTCATGCTTCCAGCCCTCTTGCAGCGCCTCATAGACATTGCCTTCGTCAAGCTCCGCATCGCCAACCAGGGCGATCATCCGCCCGAGCGCGCCTTTGGTCAGCGATTTGGCTTCGAGATAGTCCTGGATCAGCGAGGCAAACGGCGTGATGCCAACCCCGAGGCCAACGGACCCGGTTGAGAAATCAACATCATCGACATCTTTCGTGCGGCTCGGATAAGACTGCGCGCCGCCATAGCCGCGAAAATTCTCAAGCTTTTCGCGCGTTTGGTTGCCCATCATATATTGAATCGCGTGAAACACAGGCGACGCGTGCGGCTTGACGGCGATCCGATCCTCAGGTCGCAAAGTGTGAAAGTAGAGCGCCGTCATGATTGAAATCATCGACGCACAGCTCGCCTGGTGTCCGCCGACTTTGACATCATTGCGAGACTTTTCCCGCAAGTGATTGGCAGTGTGGACGGTCCATGAGGACAGCCATAGCAAACAGCGCTCAATATCGTTCAGCGTGGCGAGTTTTGACATCAGGTCATGGGTCCTTAATTGAGCCCTGGGGCAGAGACGACCAAGTTTGGCGATTGTAACTCGCCCCAGTCCATACGGACTTTACCGGCGGGCACAATTACCAGATCCCGCTTTTCGGCGGTCAGGCCGTGATACAGCGTTGAGTGAGCGCCGATTAAGCCGCGCCCAGTTCAAGCTCACCGCGCTCTTCTTTGACACTCATTTCCTTGAACGTTTTATACTCATTGATGCCTTGCATCTCCATTTTCGGCCAGCTTGTCGCAAAGCCGCGTGGATAATGCGCATCCCCTTCAGAACGGCCGTCTTGCGACCATAGCAGCGGAATATGCGAGCCGGCGGGCTTGGCGCCGTCGAGCATTTCATCAAAGCTGATGCCCGCAATGTTCAAACAATCTGGACGCGGCGCCCAGCGAATATCATCGCCAAACACACGAACTGAAATCGCGATGCGCCAATCGTCCAACGGATTGCCGGCTGAATAATGCAGCGTCCATGGGTGCACGATCAACATGTCACCCGGCTCCATATCCCATTTCAGGAATCTTACATTCGGGTCCTCACGAAGCGGCTCACAATCAGGATGCGGCAGACGATCTGCGGGCTTGATCATTTTGCGCGCGTTGGGTGAGAATAACCAATATTTGACATCCTGCGTGTGCGAGCCTGCGATACATTCCAGGCTATTTTCTTTGGTGATTTTCGTGAGCGGCATCCACAGCGATGGGACCATTTTGCCTTCAACCGGGAACGCCATCCGGTCGACATGCCAAATCGTTTTCGCGTCTGATTGCGGTGGTTTGGCGAAGAATTCATCAAAGAAGAACCGGATCTCTTTGGATTGCATCACCTGACCCGCGACTTGCGCCAGTGGGCTTTCAAAAACAAAGCGTCGAAACTCCGGAATGCAGCGCGCCATATAGCGCCCTGGCATCGTCGGCAGCAGACCAAAATCCTTGCGGTCGACGACAATTTCGCGTGATTTATTAATCAGGCTCTCGATCCAGTCGCCATCAAACACTTGGCGTAAACACACCACGCCATCGCGGGCATAGGTGTCGATTTCGTCTTGGGTGACCGGACGGATGGGGTCTCTGTTAAAAGCCATGTTGAGTTCCTTTGTTCTGGACAAGAAACTAGCCCGGCCTTCACGTCGCGACCAATATAATTTGAAGATTATTTATGCGCTTTGGTTATAACTCAGCAAGCGCCGCTCGAACCACGTCCAGAGCGGTCGGGTCTTCAATCGTTGCCGGCATGGCAAAAGGTTCGCCGCGCGCGATTTTGCGAATGGTCCCGCGCAGTGTTTTGCCAGAGCGCGTTTTTGGCAGCTTCGCGACCTGGATTGCGCACTTGAACGCGGCCACGGGTCCGATCTGCGCCCGGACATCTTGGATCAGCTCAGCAGACAAGACACTGACATCCCGGTCAACGCCGGAATTGACCACAAATAGCCCAACTGGAACCTCGCCTTTGGTGGCGTCCGGTAGGCCGATCACGGCGCACTCGGCAATATCCGCGTGGGCTGAGATCACTTGTTCGATCGAAGCGGTTGAGAGGCGGTGTCCGGCGACATTTATAATATCATCGGTGCGGCTCATGATATGAATGAAGCCGCGCTCATCAATGAAGCCCGCATCACCGGTGAGATAATGGTTCGGGTGGGCGCTCAAGTAAGATGAGAGGAAGCCGTCCGGATTGTTCCAAAGCGTCGGCAAACAGCCAGGCGGCAGCGGCATTTCCAAAACCACATCACCGGACTCATTCGGGCCAACCGCCTGATGGCTTTCGTCCAACACTTTGATCTTATAGCCGGGCACAGCGCGCCCAGCTGAGCCGATTTCGATCTCATCCTCGCCGAGACCCAGGCAAGTCGCAATCGCTGGCCAACCAAGCTCTGTCTGCCACCAATGATCAATCACGGGAATGTTGAGAGCCGATTGCGACCAGACAATCGTATCCGGGTCCGAGCGCTCGCCAGCGAGAAACAGCGCCCGCAAAGCTGAGAGGTCAAACGCCTCGACGGTCGCCCCTTGAGGGTCCTCTTTCTTGATCGCCCGGATCGCCGTCGGCGCCGTGAACAGCGTCGAGACTTTATGGCGTTCGGCAATCCGCCAAAATGCGCTCGAATCCGGCGTGCCGACGGGTTTGCCTTCATACATGAGGGTCGTGCAGCCGAGCAGCAAAGGCGCATAGACGATGTAAGAATGACCAACGACCCAGCCAATATCCGACGCCGCCCAGAACGTGTCTTCTGGGGTCACATCATAGACATTGATCATGCTCCATAAGAGCGCCGTGGCATGCCCGCCATTGTCGCGGACGACGCCTTTGGGCACGCCTGTCGTGCCGGACGTGTACAAAATATAGAGCGGGTCAGTCGACTTAAGCGCGGCGCACGCCGCTGGTGCCGCCGCCGCCAGGGCGTCGCTCCAATCGAGATCCCGGCCCGGTTGCAGCGCGCTCTCAGTACCCCGATCTTCACGCCTATACGAAATGACGTGATCGACTTCATGCGAGGCGAGATCGAGCGCCGCATTGACGATGGGCAAATAAGCGATTGTCTTGCCCGGCTCGAGGCCATAGTTCGCAGTCAGAATGAGTTTGGGCGCCGCGTCATCAACCCGCTTGGCCAGTTCTTGCGCTGCGAAGCCGCCAAACACCACCGAATGCACGGCCCCGATCCGCGCGCATGCCAACATCGCCATCACCGCCTCTGGGATCATCGGCATATAGATGATGACCCGGTCGCCTTTGCCCACGCCTTGCGCCTGGATCATCCCCGCGGTTTTTGCGACCTCGGCCTGCAATTCGCGATAGGAGTAGGTCTTCGTCGTCTGCGTATAGCCGCTCTCAAAAATCAACGCGGTGCGGTCGCCATTGCCCGCCTCAACATGGCGATCAACGGCATTATAACATGTATTGATCTCGCCATCTGGAAACCATTGATAGAAGGGCGCATTGGCGCTCTCAAGCGAGACTTTTGGCGCTTTGCTCCAGGCCAAGTGCTTGGCCGCTTCGAGCCAGTAATCGGGACTCGCCGCAGCGGCGACTGTGTCGGCAAGTTTGGTCATCTCAATCTGCCCATTTCTTTTCAAACGCATGGATTTCGGGAAATCCGATCAGTGTATTGAACCGATCAAAGTCAAATAGGTCCATATGCGCGCCGCAATCGAATTCGCCCTGCTCGAGTAAGTCTAAGGCCCGCGTCATGGCCTGCAGCGCGGCGAGCGGCAAAGCCGACGGGGCAATGGCAATCTGATAACCGATCTCTTGTAGCTTGGCGCGGGACAGCAGCGGTGTGCGTCCGCCTTGCGCCATGTTGACCATTTGCGGCGCACCGACCTCCGAACAGATCCGGCGCATCTCGGCCTCGTTTTGCGGCGTCTCGACAAACAGAATATCCGCCCCGGCCGCGCGATAGGCTTGCGCGCGCTCGATCGCGTCGTCGAGACCATTCACCGCCCGCGCGTCGGTTCGGGCAATGATCAAGAATGCCTCTGATTTTCGCGCATCGACGGCGACATTGACCCGCTGCACCATCTCTTCGAGCGTAGTGACTTGCTTGCCAGCCTGATGGCCACAGCGCTTGGGATTGATCTGATCTTCAAGTTGGATCGCGGCGACGCCTGCCGCTTCATAGCCTTTCACTGTGTGGTCAATATTGAGCAAGCCGCCAAACCCGGTATCTGCATCGGCGATCAGCGGCGTCTCAGAGCGCGCCGTGAATTTCTGGATCAGCGTCAAGAAATCCCGATACGTCGCGAGCCCGGCATCCGGGATGCCAAGCTGCGAGGCCGTGCCCCAATATCCAGACAAGAAGACTGCCGGAAAATCCCGCGCGCTGGCGAGCAGCAGCGTCATCATGTCATAAATACCAGGCGCGGTGATGAACGCCCCAGATTGCAGCTTTTGTTTCAACGTCATGCTTTTTTGCTCAGGCGGTTTGGCGGTTCCGCTCGGCTTCCCTTTTCGTCTTTTTATTTGTTTTGCCTGCCGCAGTCAGCGCCCAAAAGTCCCTCGTCCAATTTAGATCGCTGCGTGAGGAACATATCGCAAAGCGCATAAGTAGTGCTTTATTTATTCTAAAATGATATATCTCTCACATGGATCTCAAACAACTCAAGAACTGTGTCGCGATTGTCGATCACGGCTCGTTTCTAAAGGCGGCCAGCGCGCTGGCGATCAGCCAGCCGGCTTTGTCCCGGAGTATTGCGAAACTCGAAGACGCCAATCAGACCAAGGTCTTAGACCGCACCACACGGGGGCTGCAAATGACCCCAGCTGGCAAGCGCCTCTATCGGCGCGCGAGACTGATCTTGAACGAAACCGCGGCGGCGCATGCCGAAATCCGCGCTGGCGGCGACACGATTGTGCCGTTTCGGATTGGCGTCGCGCCCTTATTCGAAGGCGAGATTTTACCCGATGCCGTCACCTCATTTTGCATCGCGGAGCCGGAGGCGCACATTCAAGTGCGAAGCGGCTTATTTCCGCGTTTGGCCCGCGAGCTGTCTGAAGGCAGTTTAGATATCGTCGTGTCCAACATCCCGTTCGCCCCGATTGAGGACAATCTGACAGCGATGGCGATGTTCGATATTGATGTGCTCTGTCTGGTCAGCCAAGACCATCCGCTGGCCCAGCTCGACCGGGTACAGCTTGCTGACACAATGGCGTTTCCGTGGGCGGTGATTGATGAGGCCAATGCGAACACGCTGTATGATTATTTATTCTCGACCCAGGGCACGACAAAATCGCCCATCCAATTGCGGACAAATTCGCTAAACCTGTTGCGTAATCTCGTCCGACACCCGCCTTGGGTGACGATGATCCCTCAACACATGGTTCAGGCAGACCTGCAAGCTGGCGCGCTCAAAGTGATCGATCTGGGCGACCAGAATTTGATCCGCAAAGGCGGCCTCTTATTCCGCTCGGCGATGAAGGACGATCCGCACCTGAAGCG
>JBCBYJ010000098.1:0-6873 GCA_039815905.1 Pseudomonadota bacterium
TCGGCTAGGACTTCACGATGGCCAGCATGTCGTCGAGATTGGCGCCGGCTATGGCGGGCTTTCAGCAGCAGTGCAGAAGGCGACCAACGTTCGCTACACAATAATCGATCTACCGGAAACGCTTCTCTATTCGACTTGCTTCTTGGCTGAGCAATTCCCTGACAAACGCATCTACGTCTATCAACCAGGCGATGACGCCAGCGCCCAGGATGGGTTCGACATTGTCTTGCTACCGAACTATCGGTCGGAGTTCCTCGCGACCTGCGATGTCGCCATCAACACGGTCAGCTTCCCGGAGATGCGCCGCGCTGACCTCGACGGCTACATTGACCTGTTGTCTGACCGCTTGCGCCCTGGCGGCTTCCTCATGAGCGTGAACTACGAAAACCACGTCGATGGTAAGACCGTCTGTGATCACCTGGAGCGACGGTTTGATCAGTTCCCAAACCGGACTGAACAGGTCGCGATCGCAGATGAGTGCGGCATGGATCCGCTGCACGTCAACTTCCGCCCGACCACGGTCTGCGTTCATAAGAGGTCGATGCCGCCAATCGTTGAATTGCGAGATGTGATTGCAGGGCACCGAGTGAAGACTGATCTTCGCCAGTCTCTACGCCATGACCTGGGCGACGATGCCGTTGTTGTTGATTCCGCCGCCGCAGGTCATCGCGACAACCGTCTCGATCGACCTTAATTGGCGGCGCTAAGCTGGCCCAATCTCAAGGATAAATGGTCGGAACGGCAGGATTCGAACCTGCGACCCCTTGACCCCCAGTCAAGTGCGCTACCTGGCTGCGCTACGCTCCGGACCAAGCCCGGTGGTATAGAACCGCCAGCAAAATAGGCAATGGGAAAAGACGGTTTAAGCCGCCGTCTTCAGACGCACCGAATCGAGGCGCGCCTTAATGTCTGTGAGATCTGACAGAATGGTTTCGAGCCGCGCTTCGGTGCCCGTTGCGGGCTGCTGCGCAGGCGCGACTTCAAACGCCTTGCGCACGGTTTCTTGCATGTCGCGCGCCGGGCTGGGCGCCGCGATTGTCTCGCCGGCTTCTGCTGGGGCGACGATCATCGCTTTGCCGCCCAGCACGCTCTCGACGCCTTGCTCATTGAGCAGCTTGCTGGCGCCTTTCAAGGTCATGCCTTGATCATGCACCAGTGTCTGAATGGCGCGCAGCGCTGCCATATCATCGGGTCGGAACATGCGCCGACCATCGCGGCGCTTGAGCGGCTTTACGAATTTGGAGAACTTGGTTTCCCAATAGCGCAGCACGTGCGGCTGTAAGCCAAGCTCTTCTGCAGCTTCCCCGATTGACCGATAGGCGTCAGCGGATTTTTCAATCTTACGGGCAGCATTGCTTGGCATTGGGGTATCGTCTCGTGTCTAGCCTCCGACGCGGTCTTTGAGCATCGGAGAAGGTTTGAAGGTCACAACCTTGCGCGCCGATATGGTGGCCTGGATTCCGGTCTTTGGATTACGGCCTTCGCGCGCCGCTTTGAGACGGACGTTAAAATTGCCGAAGCGCGAAAGTTTCACCGCGCCGTCATATTCCAGGCTCTCGCTGATAATTTCCAGCATTCGGTCGAGCAAGTGCGAGGATTCCTGCCGGGTTAAACCCACCTCACGCACAATAGCGTCAGTCAGTTCTACACGGGTGAGCGTTTCATTTGTCACGGATCGGGCTCCTCTTTCTTAACAATAGATGCACATGTCTTAACGAAATGCCAAAATCAAAGGCGGAACAGACTGGCGCCCCAAGAAAATCCACCCCCCATGGCTTCGCTCAGAACCAGATGCCCCGGTTGGATACGACCATCGCTGACAGCCGTGTGCAAAGCAAGTGGAATCGACGCCGCAGACGTGTTGCCATGCGCACCAACGGTCGAAACGACTTTACTCTCATCGAGCTTCATCTTCTTCGCGACACCATTGAGAATACGTTGATTGGCCTGATGCGGAACGAACCAGTCAATATCGTCAGAGTTTAGTCCGGTTTCGTCATAAACGGCGTGAATGGCGCTGGAAATATTGGTCACGGCATGCCGGAAGACCTGATTGCCGAGCATTCGAACATGGCCAATCGTGCCGGTTGAAGACACCCCGCCATCGACATGCAAGAGCTCGCTCTTGGTACCATCGGTGCGAATATGATGCGTGAGGATGCCTGTGTCGCCCATTTCGGTCGCGTCTTCGGCGGTGATTACAACGCCGCCAGCGCCGTCGCCAAACAGCACGCATGTGCCGCGATCCGACCAGTCAAGAATGCGCGTGAACGTCTCTGCCCCGATCACCAATGCGGTTTTGAACAAGCCCGTCTTCAACATGGAATCGGCCGTCGCCAAGGCGAATAAAAAGCCAGAACAAACGGCTTGTACATCAAACGCGGCGCCGTGCCCCATTTCCAGTTTGGCCTGGACTGCCGTCGCGGTTGCCGGAAAGGTCTTGTCCGGTGTGGTCGTGGCCAGAACGATTAAATCGACTTGCTCCGCCGCGATGCCTGCATCTTTTAAAATCGCCCGCGCGGCCGCTGTCGCAAGGTCCGAGGTCAGCTCGCCATCGGCGGCAATGTGACGTTGCTTGATGCCGGTCCGTTCTTGGATCCACTCATCTGAGGTGTCGACAATGCTCGACATTTCAGCGTTCGACATAATCCGCTCTGGCAAATAACTGCCAGTGCCACGGATGATACTTCTAATCGCCGTCATTCGGACGCCTCACTCAAACTCACTTCGACCCGGTCGCGGCTCAGGCCCAAAGCGACCTCTTCCATATACTGACTGCCAGCTAAATCGGCGGCAAGTTTGACAGCCGTGGCATAGCCTTCTGCGTCCGTGCCGCCATGACTTTTGACGACCACGCCATTTAGTCCCAGCAAGACACCGCCATTCACATTTGACGGGTCCATTTTCTCTTTTAACCGTTTTAACCCTGAACGGGCGAGCGCCGCGCCCATTTTAGAGATCACGCCAGAGGTCAGGGCCTCGCGCACATAAGACGCAACGAGACGCGCCGTCCCCTCTGCGGTCTTGAGCGCAACATTGCCGGTAAACCCGTCAGTCACGACCACGTCGACCGCCCCGAGCGCAATATCATTGCCTTCAACATAGCCGCGAAAGTCCAAACCGAGGTCCGGATCGCGCAGCCGTTCAGCCGCCAATTTCAAAGTGTCTCGGCCCTTATCTTCTTCAGAGCCAATATTCAGCAAACCAATGCTTGGTTTGGCTTTGCCCGTCACCGCGCGGGCATAGGCTTCGCCCATAATGGCGAAGGTCACCAGCTGGTCAGAATCTGCGTCCAAATTCGCGCCAACATCCAAGACGATTGAGCGCCCTTCAATGGTTGGCCAAATCGCCGTCATGGCCGGACGATGTACGCCTGACATTTTGCGCAGCGACATCATCGCGAACGCCATCAGCGCGCCGGTATTGCCAGCTGACACCGCGGCGCCCGCGCGTCCGGCTTTAACCGACTGAACGGCGCCCCACATGCTCGTGGTTTTGGCACGTCGCAAAGCCGCTGACGGCTTCTCGCTCATCGCGACCACATCTTCATGGTGCAGGATCGTGCAGCGATCCATCAGACCGCGCGCCTCAAGCCCGGGTGCCAGATCATTGGCGCGTCCGTGCACTTCGAACACCACATTGGCGCGACGCGCCGCGAACAGTTGCAATCCGTCAAGAACCACAGTTGGAGCCGCATCGCCCCCCATGGCATCGATTGACAGAATAAGGCTGGCCATAGGGCTAGAACTCCACGCTGCCTCAAGGTCGGCGCAACCTATGCGTCACCGCGCGGAAAGGCAACGCATGTCTTTCGCTTCAATACCGCATTGCAGGACTGCACATTAAAGGCTCTCGGGTCCGGCTCGAACCTGGTCGTCCGACAGCCGTTCGACAGTCTCGTTCAACTCAATGACATAAGCGGCGAGCTCACCGGCTTTTTCGGCGTCGGGTTGGATATTTTTTTGCAGGACAACCGCCAGGGTTTTCTCGGCCCCGCCCTGTTCGAGCGCCGCATCGACGGCTTTGGCGAGCCCGAAAAACTCTTCGCCCATTTTGCGAATCCTCCGCGCAATAGAGGAATCGCCAACACCATGCTCGCGCAGCGAGTGGTCGAAATCGGAAAATAGACGTTCCGAAAGCCCTTTAGAGATCTGCTCACCCTCGCTACCAATACTCCGCAGCCGCCGCATGGCCAGCGTTGCGACCAGCGAAACCATATTGAAGCGCCCATACAATGTGTCCGGCACCCATTGTCGCAAATAGGGCTCTGGCGCCCGCGCCGCTGCGGTCACGGCGTCGCGCCAGCGTCCGACAATTTCTGGATTAGCTTTCTTGCGATTCAACCAATTCAACATGACTTGCCCTATTTATGACGCGCGCCTGATGTTTCCTAGTGGTTGCCATTTATCGCTTTTCTGACTTATCTCCAGCTCAGTTTACAGGAGTATCCCCATGGCGCGTCGTGTCATTCTCGCTTCCATCGCACTCGCTGGCCTGACGGCGGCCTGCATTAGCCCGATCGAGGATTATCACGGATACACGCCGGACGAGGTCTCGCCGCAAAGCATTCAAGTGGGCGAAGACACGCGCGCCAGCGTTCTGGCGCAACTTGGCTCCGCCTCCACAGAAAGCGTGTTCGATGAGAACACTTGGTTCTACATTACGACACGGCGCGAGCGGATCGCGTTTTTGACCCCGCGCACCAAACAACGCTCGATCACAGCGATTCGCTTTGGCGAAGACAATGTCGTCGAGGAATTGCTGACCTATAGCGAGTCAGATGGCGCGGTGATCAATTATGCCTCGCGCGAAACCCCGACGCGGGGTCGCGAGCTTGGCTTGCTGGAGCAAATCTTTGGCACTGTCGGGGCCATCGCATTGCCGCAAACGGATGAGCGCACACCGGGCAACCCAACCGGACGCAATTAAGGCGACCGCCGCTCACAGACTTAAGACCCATGAATAAACCCGCGCCGAACAGCGCGGGTTTGTTCTTTTGATGCGGTCAATAGGAGCGTTAGTGACCGCCCGCCAAGACGGCGAGCATCAACAGCGCCACGATGTTCGTGATCTTGATCATCGGGTTGACGGCCGGGCCGGCTGTATCCTTGTATGGATCGCCAACCGTATCGCCGGTCACCGCGGCTTTGTGGGCTTCAGAGCCCTTACCGCCATGATTGCCGTCTTCGATATATTTCTTGGCATTGTCCCATGCGCCGCCGCCTGAAGTCATCGAGATGGCCACAAACAGACCGGTCACGATCACGCCGAGCAACATGGCGCCAACTGAAGCGAGCGCTGCTGCCGGACCTGCAATGGCCCAAATGACCAGGAACAGAACAATCGGCGACAAGACAGGCAGCATTGATGGCACCACCATTTCTTTGATCGCTGCGGTGGTTAGAATATCAACCGCCTTGCCATAATTCGGTTTCGAAGTGCCTGCCATGATGCCGGGATCATTTTTGAATTGGCTGCGCACCTCTTCAACGACCGCTTGCGCGGCGCGGCCCACGGCCATCATCGACATGCCGCCAAACAGGAATGGCAAGAGGCCACCAAACAGCAACCCGACCACGACATATGGATTGGCGATTGAGAAATCGACCGTGCCAATGCCATAGAAGAAGCTGCCTTCGGTGGCGGTTTCGGCAAAGTATTTCAAGTCCTCATTATAGGCCGCAAACAGCACCAAAGCGCCGAGACCGGCGGAGCCAATCGCATAGCCTTTGGTCACGGCTTTTGTCGTGTTGCCGACCGCATCAAGCGCGTCTGTCGTATCCCGAACAGAACTTGGCAATTCGGCCATTTCGGCGATCCCGCCCGCATTGTCGGTCACCGGACCGAACGCGTCGAGCGCCACGATCATCCCGGCCAAGGCCAACATGGTCGTCGTCGCAATCGCAATGCCGAACAGGCCTGCCAGGTTAAAGGTCAGGATGATCCCGGCAATAATCGTAATCGCTGGCAGCGCGGTCGACTCGAGCGAGACGGCGAGGCCTTGAATCACATTCGTTCCGTGACCTGAGGTCGAAGCCTCAGCAACCGACTTTACAGGACGGTATTCCGTGCCGGTATAGTATTCCGTGATGACCACGATCAGCGCCGTCACCACAAGCCCGGCCACACCGCACAGGAACAAGTCCAGTCCCGTCACCGATCCGGTCAGGCCGAGCCTGGCGGCTGCGCCTGGAAGCTCCGCAAAGCCGGATGGCAGGGCGTACTGGACGGCAATCGCGAGCCCGACCAGGGTCAATGCGCCCGTGACGATCAACCCTTTATACAAGGCGCCCATAATATTGGTTGAGCCTTTGCCGAGCTTCACAAAATAGGTGCCGATGACGGACGCAACGATGCAGACCGCACAAATCGCCAGCGGGAACAGCAAGATCGCGCCAAGATAATCGGTTCCAGCGAAATAGATCGCACTCAAAACCATGGTCGCAACAATCGTCACGGCATAGGTCTCAAACAGGTCCGCGGCCATACCGGCGCAATCGCCAACATTGTCGCCGACATTATCTGCGATGGTTGCTGCGTTGCGCGGGTCATCCTCAGGGATGCCGGCTTCCACCTTACCGACCATATCGCCGCCAACGTCGGCGCCTTTGGTAAAGATACCGCCGCCAAGCCGGGCAAAGATCGAGATCAATGACGCCCCAAAGCCGAGCGCCACAAGGCCATCAACGACTTTCCGGCTGCCTTCGTCATAGCCGACAATGCCGACCAAAAGCCCGTAATATGCGGCCACACCAAGCAGAGCCAGGCCGACCACGAGCAGACCGGTCACTGCGCCAGATTTGAACGCCATAGACAAACCGTCTTGCAACGAGACGCTCGCCGCTTGGGTTGTGCGCACATTTGCCTGAACTG
>JBCBYJ010000099.1:0-6829 GCA_039815905.1 Pseudomonadota bacterium
CGTTGCGGACGTCTATCTGGAAGGTTCCGACCAGCATCGCGGTTGGTTCCAGTCTTCCTTGCTTGAAAGCTGCGCGACCCGCGGCATGGCGCCATTCAAACAGGTGGTCACGCACGGCATGATTGTCGATGGTGAGGGCAAGAAAATGTCGAAATCGATCGGCAATACGATCGACCCGGCAGATTTTGCCAAACAATATGGCATCGAAATCCTGCGCCTCTGGACCGCCAGCGCCGACTATACCGAGGACTTGCGTATCTCGGACGAGATCATCAAAGGCGCGGTCGAAAACTATCGCCGCTTGCGCAACACGGTGCGCTACCTGCTGGGGGCTTTGGAAGGCTATACGCCGGATGAGGCGGTCTTGCCGGTCGAGATGCCGAGCCTTGAGACTTGGGTGCTGCATCGCCTGGCCGACCTCGATGATCTGGTTCGCAAAGCCTATGACGAGCACGATTTTAAGCGGGTCATGTCGGCGCTGTTGAATTTCTGTTCGGTCGATCTTTCGGCGGTCTATTTCGACATTCGCAAAGACAGCCTGTACTGCGACGCGCCGAGCGATGTCCGTCGCCGCGCCGCCCGCACGGTGATGGCGGCGATCTTAGAGCGCTTGCTGAGCTGGCTTGCGCCGATCATGCCGTTCACGACGGAAGAGGCGTTCTTGTTGAGCGTGTTCGCCGATCGGGCCGACAGTGTGCACTTGCTGCAAATGCCCGAAACGCCGCTCGATTGGAAAGATGACGCGCTCGCCGCGCGGTGGGAGAAGATCTTCCGCGTGCGCCGGGTCGTCACCGGGGCGATTGAGGTCGAACGCCGCGAAAAGCGGATCGGCTCGTCGCTCGAGGCTGCGCCGACGGTCTATGTCACGGATGCCGACTTGCTCGCCGCCTATGAAGGCGAGGTGGCCGAGGATATTTTCATCACCTCGCAAGCCGTCTTGACCTCTGAACCAGCTCCGGATGGGGCGTTTCAGCTTGCCGACGAAGCGAGTGTCGCCGTCGTGCCGGGACAGGCCTCAGGCATCAAATGCGCGCGCAGTTGGAAATATTTCGACCCCGCCACAGCTGACCCTGATTTTCCCGACGTGACGCCGCGCGACGCCGCTGCTATCCGGGAAGTCAGAGGATAGTATGAGTCAAAACGCCCGGACATTTTTTTTCTGTTTAGTGCCGGTCATCGTGGTCCTCGACCAATGGTCGAAATGGGCGATTCTCAACGCGCCAGCCTTTAATGCGCTCGGCTGTCTCGATCGCAGCCAGCGTTGCGGCCAGATTGAAGTCCTGTCTTTCTTTGATCTGACCATGGTGTGGAATCGCGGGGTTAGTTTCGGGATTGGCCAATCTGAAGGGATTATGCGCTGGCTCTTAGTGGTGCTGACCACAGCGATCGCGATTGGGTTTTCGATTTGGTTGTATCGCGCCATGCGCCGGTTTACCGGTCTGGCGCTGGCTTTGGTGATTGGCGGGGCGTTCGGGAATGTGATCGATCGCATCCGATTTGGCGCAGTCGTCGACTTCCTCGACTTTAGCGGCATAATGCGGCCATATTTTTTCAATTATGTTTTCAATGTTGCAGATGCGGCGATATCTGTAGGCGCGGTCTTGCTCTTTGTGGACCAGTTCCTAATGTCGCAGCAAGACCAAGCGGCCAAAGCCGCCCAGAAAGATGAGGCGAACACGCCATGACAAAAACCACGATGATGATGATCGCAGGCCTCGCCATGTCACTGGCGACAGGCTGCTCGAGCTTAGGCGGCAGCACGAGCCCGGACGAGTTCCGAGTGGTCAAGAAAGCGCCTTTGGTAATCCCGCCTGAATATAGCCTGCGTCCCCCGCAAGCCGGACAAGCGCAACCTTTTGAAGTGGATGAGAGCCGGATCGGGACCGTCTCCGCCTTCGGCACCGATCTCGGACAGAATGCCAGCCCAGCAGAACGCGCTCTGGTCGCAGCCGCCGGCGCCAATGCGGTCAGCCCGATCATCCGCCAGCAAGTGGACTGGGAGCAGGCCAAGACCATCCGCAAGACGAGCAGCGTGTCGGATCGCGTCCTCGATTGGGAAGGCAGCGAAGACGATAGCGACGATAGCGCCACAGGCGGCGGAGATGTCATGATTGAGCGCGGCGGCGGCGAACGGTTGAAACTGCCGGGCACATAGGTAAAACTCAAATATACAAGCGGGACGCGTGAACGGAGAAGCGAATGAAGTTTTGGATTTCCGGCGGCCTCGCCGCCTTAGCCTTTAGCGGCGGTGTTGCGCTCGCGGACAGTGCAGACGAGACTTGGACCCCTGAAAGCTTCACCTTGAGCAATGGCATGGACGTGATTGTCTTGCCGGATCACCGCGCGCCGGTCGTGACGCATATGGTCTGGTACAAAGTCGGCGCGGTGGATGAAGACCCCGGAAAATCCGGAATCGCGCATCTGTTTGAGCATGTCATGTTCAAAGACACCGATGATTTGGAAGATGGCGAGTTTGACTCGATTGTCTCCAGCCTGGGCGGTCAGCACAATGCTTTCACCAGCTGGGATTATACCGCTTACTATCAGCGCGTCGCCAAACAGCATCTCGGCAAGATGATGGAATTGGAAGCTGAGCGGATGACCGACCTCATCATCGATGAGGACCCTGAGGGCAGTTTCATTACCGAACGGGACGTTGTGCGCGAAGAGCGCCGCCAGCGGATCGACAATAATCCCGGCGTCATCCTGCAAGAAAAAGTCCTGGCCGAGTTTTGGAACGACCACCCGTACGAGATTACGGTGATTGGCCGTATGGAAGAGGTCGAAGCCCTGACCCCGCAAGACGGGATCGACTTTTATCGTAAATATTATTCCCCCGAGAATACCATTCTCGTGGTCGCCGGTGACGTCACTGGCGAAGAGGTGCGCACGCTCGCCGAGACCCATTATGGTCAAATCGAACCGTCTGGACTGGTCGACGGCACGCGCAAATGGACCGAGGTTCAGCCGCTGACGGAAACCCAAGAAATCACCCATAGCGACCCGAAAGTCCGGCAACCGGTTTGGTATCGCTATTATAATGGCACCAGCGAGCTGCGCGATCCGGACTTCGCGCGGGCCTTGGATGTCGGCTTAGACGTGCTCGGCGGCGGCAATACCAGCTTGCTCTATGTGGCCTTGGTCGAGGAGCAGAAAGTTGCGGTCAATGTTGGCACAGTTGCCTGGTCCTTCCTGCACGATGATGGCCCGGCGATGATTTATGCAACGCCGAGCCCGGGCGTGTCGATGGAAACGCTCGAAGCGGCGGTCACGGCAGAACTGGCCAAGCAGCTAGAAGCGGGCTTTGCCGAGGAAGATGTCGTGCGGGTGCGCAACTCCATGGCGGCCGAAGCGATTTACGCGCGCGACAGTCAACAAAGCATGGCCAATACATTTGGCAGCTGGCTGGCGATTGGCGGCGAGGCTGACGATATATTGAATTACGCCGACAGTGTCCGCGCGGTGACGACGGAGCAAGCCTTGGCCGCGGCGCGGCAGGTCTTTGCAGAAGACAAACATTATATAGAGGCGCATTTGCTGCCCGCTGAAGGGGGCTTCTAATTATGAAACGCTTGAACCTGATGGGCGGCGTGGCGCTCACTTTTGCGATTGCGGCCTGTGCCGCGCTTCCGGCTGTCGAAGACACAATTGTCGCCGAACCCGAACCCGAAATCGAAGCGCCCGCCGGATTGCAAGTCGACGTGCATAATGGCGAGTTCGCGACGATCCAGCAATTCACGACGCCCGGCGGTGTGTCGGTTTGGCTGGTCGAAGAGCCGTCAATTCCGATCCTGTCTTTGCGCATGGCGTGGCAAGCTGGCGACGCCAATGATCCCGAAGGCATGGAAGGCCTGACCAATGCGATGGTCTATCATATGAATGAAGGGGCAGGGGATCTCGAAGCCCAAGCCTTTTTTAAACGCATGGAAGAGCTGAATATGAGCTTTGCCTGCGGCAGTTCAAATGAGAGCACCTATTGCAACGCCTCTATGTTGACGGACAATGTCGAAGACTCGTTTGAAATGATTGGCCTGGCCTATAGCGCGCCACGTTTCGACGATGGGCCGTTTGAGCGGTATAAGCGGGAACAGGAAGTTAGTCTCCAGACGCGCGAAACCAATGCAGGCTATCTCGCCAGTCGAGCACGGGCCGCTGCGCTCTATCCAGACCATGTCTATGCCCGTGAGACGAGCGCCGACAGTCTCGCCGCGATCACTCAAGACGCGATGCGCGCGCAAAAAGACAAGCTCATGGTGCAAGAGGGCATGTTGGTCACGGCCGTTGGCGCGATCTCGCCAGAGGCCTTGGCCCCGCTGATCGATCAAGCTGTGGCCGGTCTGCCTCAGACCAGCGAAACGGTTGAGACGGATGAAGTGGTGCTGGCGGCGGCGGCGGCGACGCCGGTCGCTATTTCGTTGCCGCAACCGCAAAGCTTGGTGACCTTTGCAGCCCCGGCCATGAAGCGCGAGGACCCGGATTTCTACACCGCTGTGGTGCTCAATTACACGTTTGGCGGCGGCGGTTTTGAAAGCCGCTTGATGAAAGATCTGCGCGTCGCGCGGGGCCTCACATATGGTGTCCGCACATCGGTGAGCGGCGATGAGAAAATGCAGCTCTGGTCTGGCAGCGGTCAAACCAAGAATGAAAGCGCGGGCGAGTTTATCGAAGGCATCAAAGAAAACATGGTCAAGATGGTCTCAGACGGCATGACGGACGAGGAATTGACCGGTGCGAAGGCCTATTTAACCGGGTCCTATCCTTTGGGCTTTGATTCCAATGCAAAGATCGCCGCTCGAATGATGGGCGTGCGGCTCGATGATCTGCCGGTCGACTTTTTCGACACGCGCAATGCCATGGTCGAAGCCGTCACACTGGAGGATGTGAACCGCGTCGCCGCAGACTATTTGGCGCCGGAGAATTTCACTTTTGTCGTAGTTGGGGAACCAGAAGGCCTTAACGAATAGATTTTGGCCGAGCTGATCACAAACCCCACGATCGCGGCAAAGCCAACGCCGCCAGACGGCGCCCTGCGCCTGTTCGTCATCATCGTGCCGATGACGATTTTGATCGCGGCGGCGGTCGCGAGCCTGATAGATCTGGATGGCTTTTTCGCCTTTGCCAATCTGCTCAATGATTGGATACTCTCGACCTTTTCCAGCCTGATTTCTTGGGCCGTATTTGGGTTTGTACTGACTTGTATTGGCGTCTTTGTCTCGCCGCTCGGCAAAGTGACGATTGGCGGGGTTGGGGCGACGCGGACTTTGGCGCCGATCTCTTGGTTCTCGATCACGCTGTGCACGACGATTGCGACGGGCATTCTGTTCTGGGCCATGGCCGAGCCGATTTTTCATCTCTACACGCCAGGCGGCGAGGCGCGTGAGATCGCGCCGCTCAGCGCTGAGGCGGCGCGCTTCAGCCTGGTCACAATGTTCATGAATTGGACCATTTCACCTTATGCGATCTACACGGTCGCAGCTTTGACCTTTGCGCTCGCCTATCACAATCTGGGCAAACCCTATTCGGTCTCGGGCCCATTCGTGGCCCTGATCGGACGGCCATTGCCAGCGCCGATTGCCAGTGTCTTGGATGCGGCCATTCTCTTAGCCTTGATTATGGGCATGGCAGCCTCGCTCGGAGCCGGCATGTTGCTTTTGGGAGGCGGGCTCGCCAATCTGACCGGTTTGACCAGTGGACCCGTCCTACTGGCAGTGATCGCGGCGGCGATCGGGATGGTCGTTTTGATCAGTTCTTTGACCGGCCTGTTGAAAGGCATACGGATCTTGTCGCTGATCAATACAGCCGTGTTTTTCGTCTTTCTCGCATTCATCCTGATCTTTGGGCCGACCCGGGAGATGGTCGTGCAAGGCGCGGCGGCGTCTGTGTCTTATACGTTTGAGTTTGTCGAGCGGTCGCTCTTCATCGGCGCGGCCAGCCAAGACGGTGAATGGGCGAAAAGCTGGACGACATTCTATTTCGCGATTTGGCTCGCTTGGGCGCCGGTCACGGCGATGTTCCTGGGCCGGATTGCGCGCGGCTATACGGTGCGCGCATTTGTGCTGGTCAATTTGATCCTCCCGGCTTTGTTCTCGGTCATGTGGATGAGCGTGTTTAGCGTCTTCGCCATGCAAACCGATTTAACGCAAAACGGGATCTTGAACGACACATTGACGGCGGTCGGTGCGGAAGGCGTGATGTTTCGGGCGCTCGAAACGCTGCCCTTGAGCGCGCTGATGATCCCGTTCGTCTTGTCCTTGTCTTTTGTCTCTTACGTCACCGCCGCCGATAGCAATACTGAAGCGATCTCGCAGCTCTGCAAAACCCATGATCATGCCATGACAGAGAAGGATGAGACCGAGCCGACAGCGCCGAAACTCAAAATGATCTGGGTCGTGCTGCTCTGCGTGATGGCGTGGATCATGGTTGCCTTCAGCGGCATTGATGGGGTTCGCATGTTGTCAAATGTAGGCGGTCTGCCAGCCTTGTTTGTGGTGCTTGGATTGCAGGTCTGCCTGATCCGTATGGTGTTTCAAGCGGACCGTCTCAACCAACCGGGTGGCGCGATTTCAAAGACTTGATATGCTCGCGCGCAAATGGAGGAGGACGCATCATGAAATCAGGTCTAATCAGCGCCGGGCTGCTAATGATCGGTTTGGCGGCGTGTCAAAACACGGCCCCGCCCGCTGAAACCGCTCAAATCGAAGACCCGCTGGCGCTGGAGCAATTCGCCATTGCACAGATCTATGAGACCTTTCATCCCTTCGATATCAAAAGTTATACATCAGATCCAGGTCCAGATCAGCTTTCATCTATGAAAAGGCCTGCAGATCGA
>JBCBYJ010000009.1:0-19957 GCA_039815905.1 Pseudomonadota bacterium
CGAAACCCGGCTATGGCAAGATTGTCGACATCATGTTTGAGGACGGCACCAAGATGCGCTTTGCCTCGCTGCACGAATGCCTGGTCGAAGAAGGCCAAAAGCTCAAAGCCGGAGATTTGATCGGCAAAGTCGGCAATTCAGCAGATTTCTCAACCGGTCCACATCTGCATCTTGAGGTCTATCAAAATGGCGATGTGGTTGATCCGCGCGAGGTCAAAGGCTTAGTCATTTACGACAATTGGCGCGACGATCCGCGTCTCGGCTAATCGAACAGTTTCGACACGCTCTCATTATTGGCAATCCGGCGGATCGCTTCCCCCAGCAGCGGCGCGACAGAGAGCACGCGCAGTTTTTGCGATGTCATATCGCTGGCGCTCGGCTGGATCGTATTGCAGATTACCAGCTCGTCCATGACCGAGTCTTCGACCCGTCCGACGGCATTATTGGAAAGCACCCCATGGGTAATATAAGCGCTGACCGAGACCGCGCCCTGGTCTTTCAGCGCCGCGGCCGCATTGACCAGCGTGCCACCGGAATCGCAAATATCATCGACCAAGATGCATTTGCGGCCATCAACGTCACCAATAATGTTCATCACTTCAGACTTGCCCGCTTCCGGACGGCGTTTGTCGACAATCGCCAAGTCAGCGCCAATCCGTTTGGCAAACGAGCGCGCCCGAACCACACCGCCAACATCGGGCGACACGACCATCAGCTTCTCTGAGCCGAGCCGGCGTTGCACATCATCGACCATGACCGGCAGGGCGATCATATTATCGGTCGGGATGTCGAAAAAGCCTTGGATCTGACCGGCATGCAAATCCATGGTGAGCACACGGTCAGTGCCCGACGCCGAGATGAGATTGGCCACCAGCTTGGCCGAAATCGGGGTCCGTCCATCGGTTTTGCGATCCTGTCTTGCATAGCCAAAATACGGAATGACAGCCGTGATCCGCGCCGCCGAGGCCCGGCGCAGCGCGTCGATACAGATCAGCAATTCCATCAAATTATCATTGGCGGGGCGCGACGTGGATTGGATCACGAAGACATCCTCACCGCGAACATTTTCATTGATGCGAACAAAGATCTCATTGTCAGAAAACGTCTTCACCTCGGCGTCCGTCAACGGACAATCGAGATGATCCGCAATCGCATCCGATAAAGACCGATTTGCGTTACAGGAGATAAGTTTCATGAAAGTGCCGCCTTTGCCCGAATCCCTTGTCCAAGGCTTAAAGACGAAGGTGCTCTGAGTCGCAAGATGACTCTTCTATGACGCCCTGTATTTTCTCAGCCTATGTGACCGACTTGCCCAAGACCCGCCCTGCGACCGCATCGAGCATCGCCAAGCGTTCGGGATCGCGCGCCTCTGGCGCAGTGATCATCGCAAAATCAAGACAGGTCTCAATGCCTTGCGGCGATGGTGTGCGACGAACCTCTTGTAAGTGATCTGCGAGTTTCGAAATCGTCGTTTTCGCTTTCGCCGTATTGGCGGCCATCACGCCGAGAATATCGGTGACTTCCACATCGGCCGCTTCAGCATGCCAACAATCATAGTCGGTCACCATGGCGATGGTCGCGTAAGGCAGTTCGGCCTCGCGCGCCAATTTGGCCTCTGGCATATTGGTCATGCCAATCACATCACAGCCCCATTGGCGATACAGATGGCTTTCTGCCCGCGAGGAGAATTGCGGCCCCTCCATAGCGAGATAGGTGCCGCCGCGATGCACGCGCGCGCCCGCCGCCTCCGCCGCATCTCCGGCCAGCGCGGACAGCCGCTGACAAATCGGATCGGCGACGGAGACATGCGCCACCATGCCCGGCCCGAAAAAGGATTTTTCGCGCGCAAAAGTGCGATCTATGAATTGATCGACCATCACAAACTCACCGGGCGCATAAGGAGCTTGCAGGGACCCACAGGCCGACACCGACAAGATATCCGTACACCCGGCCCGCTTCAGCGCATCAATATTGGCCCGGTAAGGCACAGTGCTCGGTGACAGGCGGTGACCTTTGCCATGGCGCGGCAAAAACACGAACTCGACGCTCCCAACTTGGCCTTTGATCAGCGCATCAGACGGCGCGCCCCAGGGCGTTTCAATGTGCAGCGCCTCAGCCCCTTCGAGCCCCTCAATCTCATACAGACCCGACCCGCCAATGATGCCGATCACCCATTTTGTCATAGCTCACTCCAGATGCGAAAACCCCGCCCTTGGAGCAATCCAGGACGGGGTCGTCAATTCAAGATTTCGAGGTCGGCCTAATGCGCCACTCTGCGCCAAATGCGCTTATAAGAGAACCAGAGCAGAATCGCGAGAAAGACCAGATAGAGCATCACTGGCAGCGCCAAAGACTTGCGCTGGACCTGTTTCGGATCGCCGGCCCAATGCAGGAACATGGCAACATCATACGCCATATGCGCCGTCGTCGCTTCGGTGCCGTCCATGTATTCTACACGGCCGTCGAGCAATTGTGTCGGCATCGCCAAAAAGCCACCATAAGGCTTGTGCCGCGGATCTCCGCTCCATTGCGCCGTCGTATCGCCAGCAAAGTATGGATTATAATAGGTCCCAATCGGCTGGATCAGGTCGCCAACCGTCTCGTCTTTATCAAATTCGAGATAATTGACGGGATTGCCCTCGGCGTCTTGTCGGGTCTTGATATCATCAAGATCCGGATAGCCTTTCATCAGCGCGTAGACATAGGTCGCGCCATCGCCTTCAGCGCCTTTGCCGCGGGCTTTGGTGATCACGGACAGGTCTGGCGGTAGCGCGCCGCCATTTGCCGCCCGCGCGGCTTGTTCATTGGGGTAAGGCTCGCGAAACGTATCGGCAGGAATCGCAGGTCGGAACACGGGATCGCCAAAATCATCCGGGATCGCATCTTGGACCTCATATTCCGCCGCAAGCGCTTTGACCAAGGGATTGTCATTGGCGTTCGGATACTCGTCGCTATAGAACGGGCCGCCTTTTTCGCCGAGATTGCGATAGGTCAGCAGCTTCAAGCCGTGGCACGAGGAACACACCTCTTTATACACCTGGAAGCCGCGTTGCATGCTGTCTTGATCGAGCTTGCCCGCGGGGACTTTCGCAAAAGGCCAGCCCTCTTCTGGGGCCGAGGCTTTCTTCGCCCCGCCAGCAGCATGAGCGGATAGTCCGAGCGCCAGCGCACCAAGACCAATCAGGAGTGGACGTAGGAATTTCATACCGGTGATATCCTTATTCCGCTGGCGCCGCGGCTGGCGCTTCATTTCCAAGAATGGAATGGTGGATGGAGTCTGGCTCACCCTTTGGTCGCTCGCGCAGGCCAAGCATGGGCAAGATCAGCAGGAAGTAAGCGAAGTAATAGAGCGTCATCAGCTGCGACAGGTGCAAGAAGCGGAACGCGGGTGCGACTTGGATACCAAGCGATGCGGCGCCCCCTGAGGCCAGGGTTTCGTCTCTAAATTGCGCGGCGGGCGCATAATCTTCAAACGTCCGCGAGCCGTCTAGGCCAGCGGCATCTGTATAGGTGATGACCAGTTTATCGTCGCCCATTTTGATGATCGGATTGTCTGGGTTCTCTGCCCCGCACCAGCTGAGCAGCAAGCAGGCGATCACAAAGCCAAAGAAGAATTGCTTGGCGACCGGGCGATAGCGCATGGATTTGACTTTAGACGTGTCGAGCCAAGGCAGCGCGAACAGAACGGCAATCGATCCAAACATGAAGATCACGCCAAGCAGCTTGGCATCGATCGGTCCAATATTGAACGTGATCGCGCGCAGGATGGCGTAGAACGGCAAGAGATACCATTCCGGCACAATATGGGTTGGCGTGACCAGCGGATTGGCTTCGACATAATTGTCGGCATGGCCAAGTACATTTGGCGCATAGAAGACAAAGACCGCGAAAATGATCAGGAAGACGACAATCGCGAACCCGTCTTTCACCGTATAATAGGGGTGAAACGGGATCGTGTCCTTCTCAACTTCCTGCACTTCGATACCGGTTGGGTTATTATTGCCCGGCACGTGCAGCGCCCAAATGTGAAGGATCACGACACCAGCAATCATGAAGGGCAATAAATAGTGCAGTGAGAAGAAGCGCTGAAGCGTTTGATTGCCAACGGACGGCCCGCCCATCAACCAAGACTGAATGCTTTCACCGACCAGCGGAATCGCCCCGAACAGGTTGATGATCACGTTCGCGCCGTGCAGCGACATTTGTCCCCAAGGCAGCATATACCCCAGGAAAGCCGTCGCCATCATGAGCAAGAAGATGATACATCCGAGCAGCCACAAGACCTCACGCGGCGCTTTATAAGACCCGTAATAAAGGCCTCGGAACATGTGCACATAGACCGCCAGGAAGAACATTGAGGCGCCGACCATGTGAATGTTGCGGATCAGCCAGCCAAACGGCACGTCGCGCATAATCCGCTCGACCGAGCCAAAGGCGCCCTCGACCGAAGCCGTATAGTGCATAGCGAGCACCACGCCGGTGACAATTTGGATCACCAAGCAGACGGCTAGAATACCGCCAAACGTGTACCAATAATTGAGGTTTTTCGGGGTTGGGAAATCGACGAAGCTGTCATGTGCCAAGCGCACAATGGGCAACCGATCGTCGAGCCATTTGGTGATGCCTAATTTCGGCTCGTAGGTGGACTCGTGTCCGCTCATGGGTCTCTTGTCCTTCCTTTAGAGTGAGATCTTTACGACTGAGTTCGAGACCCACTCGTAAGTTGGAATTTCTAGATTGGCCGGGGCAGGCCCCTTCCGGATACGTCCGGACGTATCATAGTGCGAGCCGTGACAAGGGCAGTACCAACCGCCATAATCGCCGACACTGCCTTGCGCCGGACCTACGGGCACGCAGCCAAGGTGTGTACAGGCCCCAGACGTCACCAGGATGGCGGGGTTATAGGTGCCATCGGGCAGCGGCATTAAACGCTCTTCATCGGTTTGCGGGTCAGGCATGCGCGACAGGTCAGTATTGACCGCGGCCGCGATCTCTTCCGGGGTGCGGTGGCGCAGGAAGAAGGGCTTGCCACCAATCAAAACGCGGATCTCGCCGCCCAGTGGCACTTTTGAAATATCAACATCCAAGCTTGAGGCGGCTTTGGTGTCGCCGGCAGCATTCATTTGGTCGATAAAGGGATAGGCCACCATTCCTGCCCCGCCTACGGTCGCAGCCACGGCAGCAATATGAATAAAATCCCGGCGCTCTTCGTCCACTTGTTCAGCGGTCGTCTCTATTGCGTCGCTCACGGTTCAGTTTCCTTCGCCACTAATACGTTGGGCCGTTGATACACTTTTCGAGAAAAGTTTCATTGCGGCGCAGCGCCGCAATCTTCGAGCCCTCCAAAGGGGATCGCCTAACCCGGCTCGCGCACGATGACAAGATGCCGAAACCGGCACATCTGCGACAGATTCTCCCGCTTCAATAAGGGGATTTACCAATACCGGGCCGAGGTCCAGACTTCTAGCCCAAATGTTTCGCCAGATGGCAAATTCAATCCCAAAGAGCTCCTATGACTGATCTAGAGACAAAAAAGCACCGTGCAGCGACGTGGTTCAAAAGCCTGCAAGACGACATAATTCGCCGCTTTGAAGCGCTTGAGGACGAGGCGCGCCGCCCGCTTTATTCGGGCGCGCCTGGACGGTTTGAAAAAACCGAATGGCAACGCGGCGATGGCCGCGAAGATTTGGGCGGCGGCCGCATGGCGTTGATGCGCGGCAAACTCTTTGAAAAAGTCGGTGTGCATTTTTCCGAAGTCTATGGGTCGTTTTCAGAAGCCTTTCGGGCGCAAATTCCCGGCGCGGAGGCCTCAGACGGGCAGTTTTGGGCCGCGGGGATCTCTTTGATCGCGCATTTGCACAATCCGCGCGTGCCAGCCGTGCATATGAATACGCGCATGCTGGTAACGAGTGAAAGCTGGTTTGGGGGCGGCGGCGACTTAACGCCTCTGCTCGAGTATCAGCGTCGACCTGATTTTCCTGACACGATTGATTTTCATGCCGCCATGAAAACGGCTTGCGACGCCTATGATGCAAGCTGGTATCCTGAGATGAAGCAGCGCTGTGACGACTATTTCCATCTCGCACACCGCGATGAACCGCGCGGCACAGGTGGGATTTTCTATGACCGCTTCAATACGGGCGATTGGGACCGCGACTTCGCGTTTACGAGAGCCGTCGGCGAGCAATTTGCCGACATCTATCCGAAACTGGCGCGCCGGCGCATGAATGAAGGCTGGACCGACGCCGAGCGCGACGAGCAATTGATTCGCCGTGGCCGCTATGTCGAGTTTAACTTGCTCTATGATCGCGGCACCACGTTTGGCCTCAAGACCAGCGGCAATGTCGCGAGCATCCTCTCGTCTATGCCACCGGTGGTAAAGTGGCCTTAAAGGCGCGTCAGGGCAATGGCGCGACAGAGGTGCGGAGCCAATCGGTCAAATCGGCGACCGACCATTCCCCAGATGCCAAGGCCAATAGGGTGGCCAATGTCTCTTCATCTGAGGCTATTAAGCGCAGATCATTCCATTCTAGAAACAGTTCGAGTGCGACCAGGCCGGTTCGTTTATTGCCATCCAAAAAGGGATGACTTTGGATCATCTCGCACCCATAAAGCGCAGCGAGCGCACACAAATCATCGGTGCCATAATTGAACGCATTTAGCGGACGCGAGCACGCGCTTTCAAGCAAGCCCTCATCGCGAAGACCATCAGCGCCGCCATGTTCAGCAATCTGCGCGGCGTGTATTTCGAGGATGAAACTGAGCGGTAGCCATTTAGGGTGCGTCATTCGCAGAGCGCTTTGAGGACCTTACGCCGCCGCGCCATGATGCCCTCGGCAAGGGCGCGCAGTCTTTGAGTCTCTTCATCAGAAACAGACACAATCACGCCATTAGCGGTTGGAGAAAACGTGATGACATCGCCTTCTTTCGCGCCCAGCATGGACAGGACGTCTTTGGACAAGATAACGCCGTGTGAATTCCCGATTTTTCGAATGGTCGCGTCTTTAGACATCGCCATATCTCCAGTGTTAGAACATCTGTTATAACACATTTTAGGTGACCTCGGAAACACACTCTGTTAGGTCGCGAACATGCACCCGCATCGCCCCGCCGCCATTACCACATTTCTCATCGCGGTCTTAACCGCTGGGACGGCTGGATTAGGCGCAGCTGTTTCAGATGGCAGCGAGAGCGTGTGGTATTTCGCGCTCGAAAAACCGGGCCTCACGCCGCCCGATTTTATCTTTGCCGTGGTCTGGCCGATCTTGTTCGTCTTAATGGCCTTAGGGGCGATCTTAGTGCGTATGCGCGCGGGCAGTTTCGCCGCGTGCTCTGCCGCTTTGGGCCTCTATTTCACGCAATTGGCGATGAACCTGTCCTGGAGCTGGCTATTCTTTGGCTTTTATGAAGTGCGGATTGCGATGATCGCATTGGTCGTGTTGTGGTTATTGATTGTCGCAATGATGCGCGCCTTTGCCAAACACTCGGTCGCTGCGGCGGTCTTACAAGTGCCGTATCTGATCTGGGTCAGTTTTGCGGGCTATTTGAACGCCTCAATCTTTTTGCTGAACTAGCAGATCGAGCAAAGCGCCGCGCTCCAGCTCAAAATCGCCGTCGACCCAGATCTCGGCGACGCGGTGCAGGGCCCGGCCAATCTCAGCGCCGCTCAAACCCGCCGCCAGCGCGTCCTCGCCGCCGATCGGAAAGTCAGGCCGTCGCCAGGCCCGAATCGCCGCCAAAAGATCGCGGACGTCCGCACCGGCCAGCATAGCCCGATCAATGACCGCTTGCTTGCCGTGCCAATAGAGCGTGGCGCGCAGCGTGCGCGCCGTCATCCCGGTGGGGTCTGGCAAATTATCCGCCGCCCATTGCGTTAAGCGCAGGGTTTCGCTGTTTGAGAGCCGCAGCGACGCTTGGCTCTGTTGCACGGCCATAGCGGTGCGCGGCAATAACGCCATGAGCCGCAACAATGCCTCAGGTTGAACCCCGGTGAGCTGTTCGGTCAGCGCTAAATCATGCAAGCCATCTGTGCCGCAATGCTCGGGCAAAATCGCCTCCAAAACTGCCGCTTCATTCATCGCTTCCAGGGCGACCCGCGGTTGCGGCGCGGCGAGCAGCTTTTTCAGCTCTTTCCAAACCCGTTCGCGGGCAATCCCATCCAGGCCGCGGCGTTGCCGAGCACATGCGGCGAGGCCGTCAGCATCGATCTCAGCGCCATACCAAGCATTGAAGCGAAAAAAGCGCAGGATCCGCAAATAGTCTTCCCGCAGGCGTGCATCGGCATCGCCGATAAAGATCACCCGCCCGGCGCGCGCGTCGTCTAGTCCGCCTCCAACCGGATCAAACAGTTCGCCATTCGGGGCGGCGTAAAGCGCGTTGAGCCGAAAATCGCGGCGTTGCGCATCCTCGGCCCAGTCTTGCGTAAAGGCGACGACCGCGCGGCGACCATCGGTTTCCACGTCGCGGCGGAGACTGGTAATCTCAAACGGCTGGCCTTCGACAATCGCCGTCACCGTGCCATGATCAATCCCAGTTGGGAGTGCGCGGATTTGCGCGTGTTTAAGCGCCGCCAGCGTTTCATCTGGGACCAGCTGGGTCGCGATATCAATATCATCGATCGCCCGTCCCATAATCGTATTGCGCACACATCCGCCAACAAAGCGCGCGCTGTCAGGACGCGCGGCCTCTAAGGCGCGCATCACCTGTCTTGTGGTTTTGGCCTGGAGCCAATCAGCGCTCAGGGTCTTCAAGGGTCTCAGCCGTGTCATCATTGATCTCGATCGGCGTGCCATCAAAGTTTCGAGGCTCGCCAACCCCTTCAGCTTGTCCGCCTGGATCTTCGGTGCGCGGCAAGCCGATTGAGCCAAGATCTTTTTCGCACGGATAGCGCTCACCGGGGACGACAACGCCATCGATAATCTGAGTCGGACGATAGCATTCCTCGCGCCCGCCTCGGTCCAAGACGATGAAAATCAACCAAGACCCAACTGCTAAGGCGAGGCCGGCGCCAAACAGCAAACGGATCGGCCACGGCTTGCGGCCCTCTTGTTCCGCCTCGGTAATCGCCAGCCGATACAGCCCAAACATAATGAAAGGCAGCACAAAAAGCGCCAATTGAAACAGAATACGTGGAGCCAAACTTCGCTCTCCTTAAGTCTCGTACAGGTTGGCGTATAGATCACGAATGATCCCCGCCGTCACACCCCAGATCCGAAAGCCTTGCCAGGGCATTTCGATATATTGGCGGTTTTTGCCTTTGTAAAAGGCTGTGCCGGTCTGATGATTGGAGGTGTTGAACAAAAAATCCAGCGGCGCCTCAAACACATCGGCGACTTCCGTTGGGTCCGGTCGGGCTTTAAAATCCGCTGGCAAAACGCCCAGAACCGGCGTGATCCGAAACGCTGTGCCGGTCACATAGGGCGCGGCTCGGGCGACCAGATCCACTGTTTCGGGCACGATCCCCACTTCTTCTTCGGCCTCTCGCAGCGCCGCTGCGACTTCGTCCTGATCAGCCGGATCAATCTTGCCGCCCGGAAAGGCAACTTGCCCCGGATGCGAGGCCATCGTGTCTGGACGTTGGGTGAGCAAGGCGGTCGGACCGGTTGGTCTTGGAATGACCGGGATCAGCACCGCAGCCGGCCGAATTGACGCCAAGCGATCTTGATCGACAAACTCCAAATCGCCCGTTTCGGACAGGCTTTGCTGCCCGGAAATCGGGTCAAGCCGGTCAGACGCCCGGCCGAGAAAATCGTCTAAAGTCGTAAACGCCATCAGGCCGCTGGCCCTAACTCAAAAAACTGCCCGTGTGACCATACACCGAGCTGTCCGGCGCAGCCTTCATAAGCTTCGGCCATTTCGGCAAGCTCATAAAAAACCGGGCGGGTCAGTTTCGCCTCCAAACCGCCCCGCACCAAGACATATGGACTTGGTTCGAACGTATCAGGATTCGTCTCGACCCGGATCGGCAGGTCAGTTCCGGCAATCGCGAGATCGCCCAGATTGGTGGTGAAAGCGAGTTTTTGATCCATGCCCGGTGCCCCGATGCGATCCACGCGGATGGCTAAAAAGGGCGCATCTTCGACATGCACAATGACTTTTTCATACGGCGTCACCAGATAGATCTGACCATCCGGGTCTTTGCGCAAAATCCGTGAAAACAATTTGACCAGGCGCTCGCGCTTAATCTTCCGCCCCTCATGCCACCAGGTGCCATCGCCGCGGATTTCCATTTGAATATCCGTGCAATGCGTGGGCGTCCACAAATGCACGGGCGGCAAAGGTCCATCCAATCCCTCTGGGGCGATGGCCGCTAATACCTCTTCCAGCGAGATGACTGACTTTCCATCCGATTTCATATGGTACTCCGCCATGTTCTCGCCTAGACCTAGTGCGACTGATGTAGATAGTGAAGATGGAGTGCTCATGGCAGACGAAAACCCGGCCATAGTGGCGCAGGCTGAAGCCGCCGGTGAAACACTTGCCCAGGTCAAAGCCGAAATCGCCAAAACAGTGTTCGGACAAGACCGCGTGATCGAACTGGCGCTGGCGGCGATATTAGCGGGCGGCCATGCCCTACTCATCGGCGCGCCGGGCCTGGCAAAAACCCGCTTGGTGCAAGCCATTGGCAGCGCCTTAGGGCTTCAAAACTCGCGCATTCAATTCACGCCAGACCTGATGCCGGGCGATATTCTCGGCTCTGAAGTGTTGGATGAAGGCGCCGATGGCAGCCGCGCGTTTCGCTTCATTAAAGGTCCGATCTTCACCTCGCTCTTAATGGCCGACGAGATTAACCGGGCCTCGCCGCGCACCCAATCGGCGCTTTTGCAAGCCATGCAAGAAAAGCACGTGACCGTGGCCGGTGTGCGCTATGACCTGCCGCTGCCTTTCCATGTGCTGGCGACGCAAAACCCGATTGAGCAAGAGGGCACATATCCTCTGCCAGAAGCGCAATTAGATCGCTTTCTGCTGAAAATTGACGTCACCTATCCGGATCTCGACACCGAACGAAAAATCTTGGTGGAGACGACAGGCGGCGAAGAACAGACCATTGCCACCGCGCTGTCCGCTGACGGCTTGCTCGAATTGCAGGCTCTGGTGCGCAAAATGCCGGTCGGCGAGAGCGTACTGAACGCCATTCTCGGCCTGGTGCGCGGGGCCCGCCCGGAGCAAAGCGAGGATGAGCGCGTGCGCCGCTTTGTCGATTGGGGTCCAAGCCCGCGAGCTGGCCAAGCCTTAATGCTCGCTTGCCGCGCCCGGGCGCTGCTGCGCGGTCGTCTCGCGCCGAGCTTGGAAGATGTCGAAGCCCTGGCTGAGCCGTGTCTCGCCCACCGTATGGGCATGCGCTATGATCCGACGGGCGAAGCGCCGGGTCTGAATTCACTGATCGACGATCTCGTTAAAAAGGCAGCGTAAGGCCATGCGTATATCTCTCATGCTCTGTGCCGCCGCGCTCGTGCTGGGTGCCTGTCATCGCGTGAACCCGATTTCGGAGGAAGAACGCATCGAAATTGACTGCCTGTCCTCGATCGCTGTGGTCGAAATCACCGATTATATCAGCGCCGGCGCGGACGCGGGCACTGATCCAGCCGACCTCATGCATATTGTGCCGGACAAAATTGCCGAGGCGGAAGAAAAGCTGAAAGGCAGATATGGCGGCGAAATGGATTCGGCCTTTCTCGAATATGAAATCAATCATCGGCTGGGACAGTTCGAAAGTGCGATTGAGTCCGGGGACCCTGAATCGCTTGATTATATTAGAATGACCGAGACTTTGGAGCTGGGACGGTCGTGTACATTTGGGACCTAGTCGGCATTTGATTTCAATCTCCACGCTTCGAGCCGATGCGGAAGTGCTCGCTCGGCAGCTTCCGGGCCTCGCTTTGCAAGCGGCGGCGGCGGATGTCATCCATCCCGGCGCCGCGGGTCGTAAACGGGCCGGGTCTGGCGAGCAATTCTGGCAATATCGTCGTTATACGCAGACCGATGCGGCGGATCGCATCGATTGGCGCCGCAGCGCGCGCGGCGACGAATATTTTGTCCGCGAGACCGAGCTTGAAACCGCCCGAACCGTTTTGTTTTGGACCGATCCGCAAGCCGGGTTTGACTGGTCCAGCGATCCTGGCCGGGAGACCAAAGCCGACCGCGCCCGCACGATCATGCTGGCGCTCGGCATCTTGCTCGCCAAGGATGGCGAGCGCATCGGGCTTCTGTCGGGGTCCCGCCCCGCCAGCATCGGCAAATCGGCGGCCGACAAACTCGCCGAAGACCTATTATCATCGGCGGCCGAGCGGATTGATCCGCCGCGCGCCCAGGCTTTGGCCGTGGTCGCCAGTGATTTTTATGACGGCACCGAGACTTGGCGCGCGCGTCTGGCGCCTTTGGCACGCACCTGCCGACATGGCGTCTTATTGGCGATCAGCGATCCGGTTGAACATGAGTTTCCGTTTTCGGGCCGGACCAAGTTTAGCCGTCCGGGGAGCAGCCTCGACCGCCTGTTTGGCCGCGCTGAAACGGTTCGTGACACCTATTTGGAGAAAATGGCGGCCCACGAAGCCGCGCTGCAAAAGCTGGCAGAGCATATGGGGTGGGCTTTGATCAAGCACCGCACCGACCAAACGAGCTTGCGCGGCGCCGCCGCTTTGCAAGTCGCGCTGGAACGCTTCGGGGGCAAAGCATGACCTTCGGGCCGTTCCTCTTCATGGCGCCGCTGACACTGCTCGGCCTGATCGCCTTGCCGATCATTTGGATCATCTTGCGGGCGACGCCGCCAAGCCCGAAAGCTGCACAATTGCCGAGCTTACGTCTGCTCGAAAATGTCGACGCAAAAGAAGAAACCCCGGCCCGAACCCCATGGTGGATCTTGCTCTTGCGTTTAGGCGCTGCCGCGCTTGCCATACTCGGCCTCGCCGCCCCAATCTATGCCCCGGGCGCGCAGCAAAGCGAGACGTCCGATGGCCCCGTTCTGGTCGTCATTGATGATGGCTGGACGAGCGCCCAAAGGTGGGGCGAGGTTCGCGCCGCGGCCTTGTCAGCGCTGGATGGCGAAGCGCGGGACACGCCCGCCCATATGCTGCTCACGGCGCCGCGCAGCCTGAATGTCGACCCCAATGAGCGGTTAAGCCGCGCCGCTTTCGAAGCCCGCATCCGCTCGCTGCAAGCGCAGCCTTGGGCCGTCGACCGCGAAACGGCATTGGCGCGTCTGGATGAGAGTGGCTTGCGACCGAGCCGCATTCTCTGGCTCACCGATGGGCTCGACCCGGACAGCGCCGCACCGTTTGCGAGAAGCTTGCTCAGCAAAGCCCCGCTCAGCATTTTTGCCGCCCGGGCGCGCGGGCCGCTCGCACTGACCCGATTGAACGCCGATGCGCGCGGGGTCACCCTGATGGCGACGCGCGCTGAAACGATCCGGGCTTCAGAGCATTTCCTCTCCGCGCTGACCCTTGACGGCGCCGCATTAGCGACCGCGGAGCTGCGCTTCGAGGCCGGACAATCAACTGCCAGCGCGACCTTTGCTTTGCCACCGGCGGCCTTGTCGCAAATCGCCCGGTTCCAGGTCACAGGCAGCGCCACAGCCGGCACGGTCTGGCTTTGGGACAGCGCCGATCGCACCCGCCGCATCGGCGTCGTCAGCGGTGACAGCACGGCCCAGCCCTTGCTGTCTGACATCCATTATGTCCGCAAAGCGCTGGAGCCTTTCGCGACGATTTCGGATGGCGAGTTGACCGACCTGATTGACGAAAACCCGGACGCGATCATTCTCACCGATATCGGCCAGATTGACCCGCAAGCGCGCGCCGCGATCAGCAATTGGATCGAGCAAGGCGGCGCGCTCATCCGGTTTGCCGGGCCGCGCATGGCGGGGCCGCAAACCGAAAGCGCGGTCGATGATCTGGTGCCAGCGCCGTTACGCCGCTCGTCGCGCGCGATCGGCGGCACGCTGACCTGGGAAGAGCCGCAGCCGCTCGGCGATTTTCCTGAAGCGTCGCCATTTGCTGGTCTCACCCCGCCCGACGACATTCGGGTCCGCCAACAAGTGCTGGCCCGGCCAGGTCCTGAATTGGCCCGGCGCACCTGGGCCCGGCTCGCCGATGGCAGTCCGCTGGTCACCGCCGACCGGCGCGGCCAGGGCACGCTCATCCTGTTTCACGTGACCGCTGGTCCAGATTGGTCCGATCTGCCTTATGCGGGCGTATTCGTCGACATGTTGCGCCGCTCCATCGCCGCCGGTCGCGGGGAAGCGATTAGCGATGAAGAAGGGCTCTATTCGCCCAGCCTGACCTTGAACGCCGCGGGCGGGCTGACCCAGCCAAGCGCCGGTGCAACCCCGCTCAGAGCCAGCGACTTTGGCACCGTGATCCCGTCTGAGGAGCATCCGCCCGGCCTGTATCAAGGCCCGGCTGGCACCCGTGCGCTGAATGTCGCGGCTGAATATACCGCCACGGCGATGACCGATTGGCCAAGCGGCGCGCGCTTGCTCGGCGATGCGGAAGCCCGCACGATCCGGTTGGGCGGGCTTTTGCTGGCCGCAGCGATTGCGCTCCTTTGCCTCGATCTCATCGTCGCGCTCGGCTTGGCCGGGCGATTGCCCGCGCTGCAACGCGCCGTGGCGGCGGGTCTGGTCATCACCCTCACGGGCAGTCTCGCGCTGCCGGGTGACAGCGCCGCGCAATCCGGGTTTCAACGCTTTACGGACGATATTGGCGACAAAGAAACCGCCGCCGCTTTGGACATGCGGCTGGCCTATATCGAGACCGGCGACGCGCGCGCAGATCGCGCCACCAAAGCCGGACTGGAAGGCCTCAGCCTGGTCCTGTTTCGCCGCTCGAGTGTCGAGCCTGCTGCGCCGCATGCGGTCGATCCAGAAACCGATGCGCTTGATGTTTATCCCGTCATCTTCCTGGCCTTGCCCGACACGCCAGAGCCCTTGAGCGAGACCGCTATGGCTCGATTGAACGCCTATATGCGCAATGGCGGCGCGCTGTTTATCGACACCCGCCGCGGCGGCGAGATCGGCGCCGGCAACAGTTTCGATGACCTCGACAGAGTTCTGGCCGGGCTCGATACGCCGCCACTGGCGCCGGTGCCACAAGACCATGTGCTGACCCGGTCCTATTATTTGCTGCAGAGCTTTCAAGGGCGCTATGCCAATCGCAATCTCTGGATCGAAGCGACGGGCGCGGCGGATAAGACCGAGCGCCGCGGCGATGGCGTCAGTCGGCTATTTGTTGGCGACGCGGATTATTTGGCCGCATGGGCGATTGATGAACGGGGTCGCCCGATCTATTCGGTCGATGGCGGCGACACCCAGCGCGAAATGTCGATCCGGTTCGGCGTTAATCTGATCATCTACATCCTGACCGGCAATTATAAGGAAGACCAGGTCCATGTGCCCGCCCTTCTGGAACGGCTCGGCGAGGATGATGGCGTCGGCGATTTCGATCTCGACGAGGACGTTATCCCATGATGGAAGTGTCGAGCCTGTCCTTTGACCCGCTAATTGGCTGGCCGCTATTCTGGGCGCTGGCGCTCGTCTCAGCGCTCTGCCTGATCGGCTATGTGATCGTATTTGGCAAAGCCTGGCTGACCCGAACCATCGCTTTGGCATTTGGCTTTCTGGCGCTGTCGAACCCGGCCATTGTCGAAGAAGAACGCGAGCCGCTGCCCTCGGTTGCCGCGATTGTCGTCGATCGGTCCGACAGTATGAATTTCGGCGCCCGGACAGAGATTGCAAGCGCTGTCTATGACCAGTTGGTAGAGGACCTCACCGCCAATCCGGCGATCGATTTGCGCGTCATCGAAACCGAAACGCAAGGCGATGGCACGCGCATGATTGGCGCCCTAGACGGCTTAATGGCCGACGTCCCGCGTGACCGTATTGCCGGCGCCATCTTGATCACGGACGGCCAGGTCCATGACATGCCGGAAAACCTGTCCCGGATCAGCGAGCTTGGCCCCGTGCATGGCCTGATCACTGGCGACCCGGATGCCAATGATCGCCGGATCACCCTGGTTCAAGCGCCAAATTTCGACATTGTGGGCGACGAGGCTGAATTCATCATCCGCATTGACGACCCAGAAGGCGGCACCGTCCCGGTCACGTATGCGATCAATGGCGGACGCTCGGTCGCCGCTTATATCGAGGCCGGCGAGCCGACCAGCCTGTTCATCGAGATTGAGCGCCGCGGCGATAATATTGTCGTGTTCGAAACCCCTGAAGGCCCTCAAGAACTCACCTTGGCCAATAATCGCACCGCCGCGACGATTTCCGGCGTGCGCGATGGTTTGCGGGTCTTGCTGGTCACTGGACGTCCGAATGCGTCCGGTCGGGTGTGGCGCGATCTGTTGAAATCAGACCCGTCTGTCGATCTCGTCCATTTCACGATTTTGCGCCCCCCTTATAAGCGCGACATCACACCGCTTGAGGAAATGGCGCTTATCGCGTTTCCGACTGAAGAATTGTTCGAGGATAAGCTCGACGGGTTCGACCTGATCATCTTCGATCAATATGAGCGGCGCGGCGTGATCACGATGGGCTATCTCGCGGATGTCGCCCGTTATGTGGATGAAGGCGGCGCGCTGCTGGTGATTGCGGGCGAGAGTTTTGCCGGTCCTGCGAGCCTCGCCCGCACGCCGCTGGCCGGCATTCTGCCAGCGCTTCCCACTGGCGCAATTATCACCCGCGACATTGTCCCGGAATTGTCTGAAGAGGGTATTCGGCACACAATCACTGAGAATTTCGCTGGCCAAACCTGGGGCAAATGGCTGCGTTTCATTCAGGCCCGCGCCGATACGGGCGACGTCCTGATGCGCACCGCAGATGGCTCGCCGCTATTTGCCGTCGACCGAGTGGGTAAAGGCCGCGTCGCGCAGCTTCTATCTGATCAGATTTGGCTCTGGGCGCGCGGTTATGATGGCGGCGGTCCGTTCGCGGATCTGATCCGCCGATCTGTGCACTGGCTGATGAAAGAACCAGAACTCGATGAACGCCAATTGCAAATCCAAGCGCAGGGCGACACGGTGCGCGCCAGTTTGCGAACGCTCGCAGATCGCGCCGCGCCGCTGATCATTGAGACCCCGGATGGCAGTTTCCTTGAGCCTGATTGGCGCGTTGACGGCCCCGGCAGCTATAGCGCCGAAGTGCCGGTCAATCAGCTCGGTCTGTATCGGGCCCAATCGGGCGGCTTAGAGGCGGTGGCGCTGAACGGTCCCGCCAATCCGCGCGAGTTTGCGGCATTGGAAGCGACCCCGGACCTGTTGCGGCCTTTGAGTGAGGCCTCTGGCGGCGGGGTGTACAGCTTGGAGCGGCCAGAGCAGGTGCCAGATGTGCGCCTGGTCGGGCGCCGCGCCGATGCCACGGGAAACACTTGGCTCGGCCTGCGGGAACGCGGCGCCTATGCGGTGCGCAGCTCGACCAGCCTGCCGCTTTTGCCGGGCTTGCTGGCCATTGGTTTGATTCTACTGGCGCTGCTCGCCGCTTGGCGCCGCGAGGGCCGCTAGAAAGGACGCAAAAGCGGCAATCGCTTTTGCGTCCCTTAGAAAATCCTAGGCTTCTGCGATCATGTCGACGGCTTCTTTGCCTTTACGCTGATCGACGGCCGTCGTGAACGTTACTTTCTGGCCTTCTGTCAGCGTCCGCATACCGCAGCGCTCCAGCGCGCTAACATGCACAAACATATCAGGGCCGCCATTGTCAGGTTGAATGAAACCAAAGCCTTTTTGGTCGTTGAAAAATTTTACAGTTCCAGGGGTCATAGAGAACTCCATAATAGTGTCTCGCGCGCGGGATTGCGGGCGAAAGGTCGAGTCTTTTTTGGGAGTTGTCTAAGATGCGTCCGTAGGAACCAGGGGTCTCACGTTCGAAGCCTGAAAGTCCGGCGAAAGTTCGAAACGTCCTCTTCTAGGAAAATCCAACAAAACGCAAGCCGAATTGTCTGCGCGGGGCCTCAAGGCAGCGGTCCCGCACACGCTCATTTTGATTGAGGGGCTGGGGTCCCGGGAGAGATCTTGCCGCTCAAACCGACGATCCCGGATCTCATCCATGACCTCTAATGACTTAGCACCGCACCTTCCGTTAAGCGCTCCCCATGGCGCGCAGAGCGCGTCCGTGGGGTCCAGCATGGGATGTTTGTTCGGCGAGACCGGGAGAGATGTGTTCGCTCTCGAGCTTGGCGGTAAGACCGGGTGCTGGACTGCCCAGACGAGCTGGGCAGAGCGTGGAGGAGAGAGCGGTCCAGAAGCCTTACCCTGCGCCTCAAATTCGACCCTGTATCCTACCGTTCATCCTTGGCATCTCCCTTGGGCGGCGACAAGCCGTCTGAGGGCCCAGAGAATAGGAGTAAATCCTCAAACCTAGGATCCCGGATCTCGCCCAGACCCCTAACCCGGACACCCAACTCGTATCCCAATCTGTCCCAAAGATCGCCGCCCGCTATCTCTCGCGGCCAAATTCCGCTTAAGTCGTGCCTATGACCGCACCCGCCAAACCTTCGCCGTCCCGCCGTCGCCGACTTCAGCGCGACAAGGATTTCACCGGCGATCGGCTGACCTCGTTTCGTGACGTTTTCCTTCGACATGGCCTGCCCGGCCTCACGCTCGGGCTCCTGTTTCTGACCGTGCCCGATTTCCAGCGCGTGTTCGGAGACGCTCTGGCCCCTGTCGCAGAGCAACCAGGGCGCTATGCAGCCGGGTCTGTGCTCATTCTGTTAGCGCTGAATGCCTATGCCTGGCGCATCGATCAGGACTGGCATGCAGCCAAACTGGGGTGGGTGCTCTATCTCGGCGCGCTGTCCGTCTGGGAAGAATGGGTTTTTCGCCTTGCGGTGCCGCAAGGGCTGGAAAGTGCTGGCGCGTCGGTCTGGACGGCAGCTTTGATCAGCGCCGTCCTGTTTGGCGCACTCCACTACTTCACCCTACGCTGGAAATGGTATTGGTGCGTCGGCGCGGCCTTGGGCGGTGTCTATTTCAGCGTCCAGATGGAACGCCATAACGATTTGCTCCTGGTCGCCGCCATCCATTGGGTGGCGACGTATCTCAACACACCGCGTTTGCCGGGGGCGTCGTTAGGGAAGAAAGAGTAGGGCTGATTGGCGAGCATTAGCAGATATTAGCTAAGCGGCAAAGAACGCCCTTAATAAGACGCTCCCCGTTTGTGAAATACGTGCAAAGAAAGACATCGAAAGGCGTTAGATGGTTCGGCGCGTGATCGTAACGATCTCGCACCTATCAACTTTTCCTAAGAGCTAACATAGAAAACGTTTGCGATATCAATATAGTCATCGATTGTCGTTCTCTGCCTCCGTTCAAGAAGCTCTGGAGACTAAATGAAAAAGGCGTTCTATGCCGTCAATCGCAATGACGCGCGGTTTTTCTTCTTCGCCGCCATCGTGGTCCTTGCGTTCGGATTGATCGGCTTCTTGCCAACCTTCGTCGCCGCTATGTTCGCTGGCTTCGACACAATCCCCATGCGCGTTCACATCCACGGGGTTTTTATGGTCGGTTGGCTGATTCTACTAGCAACACAGGCATATCTCGTCTGGCAGGACCGATTGATCTCGCATCGCTTCTTCGGTCGGCTCGGTGTTTTGCTTTTCTTTCTGGCATATGCGTCGTTGGTTACCCTAGCAGTGAACAACTTGATGAAAACGGTTCCGCCTTTTGTTGATGTGGGCCTTTCAAAGGTGTTCGCGCTCCAGATTAAATCGATAGTATTCATGCCTATTTTGTTCGGGTTAGCGATCTGGACAGCCCATCGTGATACGGATGCTCATCGTAGATTGATGGTGCTGCTTTCAGCGATGTTGGTGGAAGCCGCTGTCGTCCGAATGCCCTGGTTGCCTGGAGTGGATGGCTTAAACACGGCTCCGCTCACAATTGTTGCATACAGCCTAATCCCGCTACTGCCCGTCCCAATGAAATCGACCTCGTGTAATCAAGTCGTAAATCGGGACGGGCAGTAGCG